>CAZQYO010000357.1:0-3007 GCA_964597415.1 uncultured Chitinophaga sp. | reverse complement strand
CGGTTTGCCGAAGAACTCTACTTAGAACATCCCGGCTCAAGAAGGAAAGAGCGATTTAATCCGGACATGATGAAAAATGGAGAACTGCTCCCATACATGAACGGTAAACTGGTGTTTGTGAATGCGCTCAAGTATTTTCCTGAAGTAATTCGCGAAGCATTGGCTGATTGTAACTTAACAGACAGCGATATTGATTTGCTGATTCCGCATCAGGCGAATGCCAGAATCACAATGGCTATTCAGAAGGAAATGAAACTTCCGGATGAAAAGGTAGTCTCTAACATTGACCGCTTCGGAAACACCACTGCGGCTTCGATTCCTATAGGTTTATGTGAAGCGTGGGAACAGGGAAGAGTAAAGGAAGGAGATTTAATTGCCATAGCTGCTTTTGGATCGGGCTTTATGTGGGCCAGTGCTATCATCCGCTGGTAAGCCTACTTTATTTTTCGGCCTTTGGCTACTCGCTGTTTTAATTCCATTTTTTGGATCTTGCGCAAATCCACTAACAGGTAGGCATATTTACTATCCGGATCAGTGGTGTATTCCTGTCCGGCATAGTGCACTGACCCCATTCCCTTCTTCCAGTCAGACGCTAAGAGTACATATTTTTCACTCAGATTGGGATTTACTCCAAAACTCAAATAGTAGTCATCACCCATTTCAAAACTCACCAATAATTTGCTTTCGCGGGGAATCTGCGTCACTATTCCCGGAGTGCCCTGGGGAATAATAATTTCCTCCACTTTCCGGCCATTGATAGTTTTAATCTTACCGTGAATAATATCTGTGGTCCCCTGCGTCAGTTCGCGATGAAGAATAATATTATGCGACACATAAAACTGTATGCGCTGTATCTGATCGTCTGACCAGCCATGTTGCTGTTTCATGGCATTGGTATAGGGCACTAAGTTTTTACAAGAAGATAAGGCAAAAACAATAAGAATTAGAAAGAGTACTTGCTTCATAGCCTATTTAGATTGTAACGATGAATTTCAATAAGGGTGCCAATTCCCGTAAGATGAAAATAAGCAGAGCAGGTTTAGCGAGTCAGTAAAAATTTTACAACTTTTTCTGAATGGCTGTTGCTTATGGAAATAAAATAAACACCGGGAGCCTGTCGGCTAAAGTCTAACTGAGCGTGATTCGCTGAACCTTCAACATGTAGAATCTCCTCTCCTAAAAGATTGCGGGCGGTAATGGTATGTGGTTCATTGTCTCCTGCCTCCCACACTATGTTTACTATACCGGTAGAAGGATTGGGGAACACCGATAAATTTTTGAAGGTGGGAGACTCCTGCATACCCAGGGTTATCGCTTCTAATGCTTCAAATTTATCAATAGCGGCTTCTACGATGTTCGGATTTCCTGAAGATAAATCACTTACCTCCACAATCAGCCGCATGGTAGCGGTAGGGGGGATAAAATCACTAACATGAATCAACTTCTGCGTCCATTGATTTTCGGAGGTGGTCAGTGTTTCCAAAATCACGGTGGAGGTTCCGTTGTTTAACTTAATGGTCATCACATCATCTGGCGGATTTCCGCCAAATGCTCCGGCAAAAAACCAACGATAAAGCCGCATATATGGATCGGTATATCCCGATAAATCAAAAACAGGAGAAATTAGAGTAACGCTTCCGTTGTCCACATCATCCGCATCTGCTGCTCCGCCTCCATTGCCTGTTACAAAACATTTTAATCCAAAATCATCCGGCACATCCTGCGAGGGATTGGCCGCAGCACTCTGATAGAAAGTACCTATGGGTGCATCACGTGTCCAGAACCCACTACTGGCAGAACCGCTCACAGACCAGTTGTAGTTGAAAATGAAATCATCATAATAATGATGCCCATGTATAGGAATGGTTACGGGAGCCGAACCTGAGTGCACGAACTGATGACTCGCGTAAAAATTTTCCATGTAGCCCCATTTGCCGGCATATATATCATAGTTGCCTTCATAAAGATTGCTCACTGTAAAATTTCCGTTGGCATCGGTGGTTACTTCAAAGTCTTGGGGACCGTCAAAAAGCACTTTGGCATTTTCTACTCCTTGATTAGTGCTCGCATCAACTACTTTTCCGGTGTAGGTGAATGCAGTGGCCGTGTTTGTGCAACCCAAACTGCTTTGTATGGAAAGTCTTGACGTATTGAGCACCGCCCGCATCACTTCCTTCTGTCCATTGGTAAACATGAGCAGCCATTTATCATCCACATAATCCATAAAGTTCATCCACATATCGTATTCATCCACCGGTGATTCATGGCAGGTGTTCTGTGTTAAGCTGGGAGAACTGCCATAGGTTGCCTCCGCTTCGGGCGGAGTATCGCAAATACGGTCGCCTGCTACATTGCAATCCTGCGGAGTCATTCCCGCACAACTATCCTGGAAGGTATGATACAGTCCTAACCAATGCCCCACTTCATGCACACCAGTGCGGCCCAGTGTATCGCTGGAATGAAAAGGATTAGCGGGTGCGCAACCTACATGCCGGTAGTCAAGTACTACTCCATCTTGATTGGCCGGCCCCATGTTGGGTGGTGTAGCATACCCCAAAATATTTCCGGAGAGAATAGTGGTCCAAATGTTTAGATATTTAGTCGGATCCCATTGAGTGAAGGGTTTCACAGCCACATCAAAATTAGCGGTGTTTGGGTAGAAATCTCGCGTGATGCCGTTAGTAGGATTTCCTTGCGGATCGGTGCTGGCCAAGCAAAACTCTATCTCAATATCGGCTGTGCGGCTTTTGAACCACCCGGGGATTAACGAGGTATCGGCATTTCGTTTCCGGTAACATTCATTCAACACCGCTATCTGCGAAATAACCTGAGTGTCGGCAATATTAAAACCTGTTCCGACTGCTTGCCCACTGTGAATTATATGAAACACTACCGGAATGGTGACAATGGTGTTGCGGTTATCGCGAGCGGATGGGGAGTGGAGATAGTCTTCGATTTGCTGCCAGTTCTGCTCCAGCCTTTGAATAGCAGTCGGGTCGCTTCGTAA
>CAZQYO010000356.1:0-3007 GCA_964597415.1 uncultured Chitinophaga sp. | reverse complement strand
TTTGGATATTTATGCTTCGCAGAGCCGGAGGTGGTGGTATTGGCGGGCCGGGTGGCAACATCTTCAATATAGGTAAGTCTAAGGCTATTTTGTTTGATAAAGACGAAAAAATCAATATCACTTTTGAAGATGTAGCCGGATTGGATGAAGCGAAAGTGGAGGTGATGGAAATTGTATCATTTCTTAAAACGCCTAAAAAATATACCTCACTGGGAGGTAAAATCCCTAAAGGTGCGCTGTTGATTGGCCCTCCGGGAACGGGAAAAACCCTCATTGCAAAAGCAATGGCCGGTGAAGCGCAAGTTCCCTTCTTCAGTATTTCAGGGTCCGATTTCGTTGAGATGTTTGTAGGCGTTGGAGCCTCCCGGGTTCGCGATCTTTTCCGTCAGGCACGTGAAAAAGCTCCTTGCATAATTTTTATTGATGAAATTGATGCTATCGGTCGCGCTCGCGGAAAACAACTTATACAAGGTAATGACGAACGAGAAAACACTCTAAACCAATTGTTGGTAGAGATGGATGGATTCAGTTCAGAGAAAGGGGTTATTATTCTCGCAGCTACTAACCGTCCCGATGTTTTAGACTCAGCGTTACTTCGCCCCGGAAGATTTGATCGGCAAATATCCATTGACAAACCCGACCTGAAAGGACGGGAACAAATCTTTAAAGTACACTTGAAAACCATCAAATTGAGTAAAAAGGTGGATGTGCATAAATTAGCTTCTTTAACTCCCGGTTTTGTAGGAGCAGACATTGCCAACATTTGCAACGAAGCCGCTCTGATAGCTGCTCGGAAAGATAAGCCGGATGTGGATATACAGGATTTCAATGATGCGATTGACCGTGCTATTGGTGGCTTTGAGAAAAAGAACAAACTGATTTTGCCGGAAGAAAAGGAAATCATTGCTTACCACGAAGCGGGACATGCCGTTTGTGGATGGTTTTTAGAAAACGCTCATCCGCTTTTGAAGGTTTCTATCATCCCGCGCGGGGTAGCGGCACTTGGATACGCCCAATATCTCCCCAAAGAAAAATACATTGAACGCGAAGAAGAAATGTTAGATAGAATGTGTATGACTTTGGGTGGTCGGGCAGCCGAAAGGATAGTGTTTGATAAAATTTCGACAGGTGCGCAAAACGATTTGGATCATGTGACCAAAATGGCCTATGCCATGGTTTCTGTTTTTGGAATGAGTGAAAAAGTGGGGAATGTATCATTCTACGATATGCAGAACCAGAATGCCTTCAGTAAACCTTTCAGTGAAGTAACTGCTACTCTTATAGATGTGGAGTCGCGCAATATTATTGATGTACAGTACCAGAGAGCGCAACAGTTGCTGAGGGATAAGCGCAAAGAACTGGATGCTTTGGCCAAGTTACTGCTGGAGAAAGAAGTGCTGTTCAAAGATGATCTGGAAAAACTGATTGGCCCCCGGCCTTTCGATAAACAGGAATCAACTTCCGCAGAAGAAAATACACCGAATGTGGATGGGCAATACACCGTGTCCACAAACACAGACGTTCAAGATAGCTCTGTTGAGAATAGGAGTTAATAATATTCTCTATGCGTTGACGGTAAGTTACCTTTGAATCCCGATATCAGCTTTCAATAACTAAACCTTACCGCTATGTTTTCTGATGACGGAGAATTTTTCAAACGCATTAAAAGTCTGCTTGAAACCGGCAAAGTAGAAGAGCAAACTGAAACGGTGGAAATGAGCCAAGATGGAGATGTACTTGTAGAAGTTTTAGAGCCGGAAACAAAATCATCGGCTAACGAGTTGAAAGATCGGATTGCCAACGCCATGAGTGAACGTCCTGAAACACTGTTTAGTCCGGAAGAAAAAATCATCGAAAAACCTATAGATACCACCAATGAGATTGCCACTTCCTTAAAATCGGCTGTTGCAGTTGCTCCTGCCGAAATGGATTTGGACATACGTTTTGCTACTAAATTTATTGAAGCAGGAGGGAAGTTCCTTTTTTGTGAAAGTATGAAAGAGGCGATTGAAACTCTACAGATGTTGAAAACAGATCAAGGTTGGGGGCATGTGTTTTGTTGGGAAAATGAAATTAAAGATGCCTTTGCCGCCAATAATTTCCAGAAAGGGGCAGTGGGCTTTACTATAGAGAATTCTGATGCCGCCATCTCCCTTTGCGAGAGTCTGATAGCAGACGAAGGTATTGTTATCCTTAACCCTAAACAGGCATCGCGCAGAAGACTACCCTGTTTCCCTAAAACTCAAGTGCTGCTGGCCGATGTCAGTTGTTTAGTAGGCAGCGAAGCCGATGGGTTAGATAAATTCTATAAGAGTCATAAAGGACAATTACCGTCATTTATCAACTTGACTTCGTGCAACAGTGGTCATTTCTACGACAAGCAACGCCTTATCCTCAATGCCGAAGGGACAGAAGACCTGTATGTGATACTCATTGATGAGTTTATTCCACCCAGCGAGAGACCCTGACTTGTTAGTTCAATAACACTATTTTTAACCCGATGACCACTTCGGGTAAAATCTACTTTGCATCTGATCTCCATTTGGGCACGCCCGATGGTACTACGAGCTTACAGCGCGAGAAATTATTTGTGCAATGGTTAGAAGAAGTACGAAAAGATGCCTCTGAAATTTTTTTAGTGGGAGATACATTTGATTTCTGGCATGAATATAAAACCGTAGTGCCGAAAGGCTATGTGCGCTTACTGGGTAAGCTGGCCGAAATTGCCGACAGTGGTATTCCCATTCATCTATTTACAGGTAACCACGATCTTTGGATGTTTGGCTATTTGGAAAAAGAATTGGGGGTTATACTGCATAAGCAACCGGTTGAACGCGAATTTGCGGGGAAGAGATTTTTTATTGGTCATGGCGATGGACTAGGCCCCAAAGATTATGGCTATAAGCTCATGAAAAGGGTTTTTGCCAATCGCCTTTGTCAATTTGCATTTCGTTGGCTGCATCCCGATTGGGGCACTAAACTTGCCATGTATCTATCGCGAAAAAGT
>CAZQYO010000355.1:0-3013 GCA_964597415.1 uncultured Chitinophaga sp. | reverse complement strand
CGTTATTTTCACTCTACTGACGGATCGCAACAAACGGCCTCTTTAGCACCAAGCTCCTCACCTACTGAAGTCCCTACACCCATAGAAGCGACATCAGCTCCCATTACCCCCACCAACACCGAGCAAAATGTTAGCCCGAAAGCAGTCCAAAGCGAAGCTCCCC
The DNA here is from genome assembly GCA_964597415.1 of uncultured Chitinophaga sp. Lineage (GTDB taxonomy): Bacteria > Bacteroidota > Bacteroidia > Chitinophagales > LD1 > Bog-950. Next base: position 2,850 of record CAZQYO010000355.1, on the reverse strand, counting down.
TTACCGCTGCCAATGAAATAAAGACAAAGGTGGAAGCTCCTAAAGAAAAGGCAATACCTACTCCATCGGTTACCGCTCCTATTTCTGAAAAGAAGAGTTCGAAGTCTGTATTTCATCTTACTAAGCTCACTGCTAAAAAAGATTTAGTAGGTAAAAAGCTTTCCGGATGCGGTATTACACTTCAAAATACCAATGAGGTAAAAGATATTTCTGAGCCGGTGCTGGTAGAAAATTCGGCTGCCAGCGGGTTTGTAAAATATAAAATGAGCGTAACAGTAACGCAAGACGGAGAAACCTATAACGTAACACCTTATGTATATTATAGTCCCTCCGGACAATTCATCAAAATAGATGCTGCCAACTGTGAGTAAAGAATGAAAAATCTATGAAAAGATATTTTGCCCTATTATTTCTTTCTCCTTTGTTTATCCTGCCCGCTTACGCACAGGAATACCTCAGTGGAAAAATGATAAGAGCCGATCGCCAGGAAGAGCCGATCTTTTACGATAGAACTCAAATCAATATCAGTGCCTATGTTTTTCAGTCCGTTTATAAAGTGTTGGATAAAAGCAAGACTCCGATCTACACAATTACCCTTACCCACGACCAACTGAAATCCATGTTGTACGTAGCATTAAAAAGTGAAGGAGCAGGAGCAAAAGGATTCACCGTAGGATACGATAAGGAGACGAGCGGACTCCTATTTAGCGACAGAGGCAATACCGATAGTGTGTACTCCCTTACAGACCCTTGTCATTATCTCATTTCGTTTACCGACATCAGCAGAGATTTTCCAGTACTGCATAAAATCAGAACCGATAAAGCCATAGACCTGTTGTTGGATCCCCTCAGTCGCATCCGCTTAAAAATGCATCGCGAAATTATAAACAAAATATCTCCGAGTGAGAAAGAGAACGCAGTACCCGACCCCAGCTATCAGACATTTTACCATTTGAGCACTCCGGATCCGATGAGCGAGAGGCTCTATGAAGACAGAGCAGAATTGCAGAAGCTGAAGGATGATTATGTGGACTCTATTTCCGCGCTGAGGGAGGCTATGCAAAAGCAGATTGAGGCGCGTTTCAAAACCAACCGCTTTACCTCCGATGAAAAAAAATATGCAGGTGATTTAAAACGTGGAGTGCCACAAGGAAAAGGTTTGCTGATTGAAAAAGGAAATATCTACAATGGCGACTTTAAAAAAGGGGAATTTGAAAAGGGATTTGCGTCCATAAAAAATGAAGTGTACGAATATCTGGGAGAATATGCCAACGGGAAATTTGAAGGCTTAGGATGGTTAAAGTACTCGAATGGAAGTTACCTGATTGGGCAATTCAGAAATTCTGATGTTATCAGTGGTATTTCCCTGTCGAAGGATGAGACCGGAAAAATATTTTTTGGCAGATTTACGAATAACCAGCGAACAGGCTATGGCGAATTGCGCAATGTAAATGGCAATTTGTATTACGGGAAATTTGAAAATGGAAAATTAGTAAAAGGATATTCTAAAGAAATTGATCCGTTCGGCTATGCCACTTATTCAATTGTTGAAAACGGAGAAAAATCGCAAGCCAACCTACAATTAGCCGAAGCCTTTTTCAATACGATCTTATACGCCAAAAATTAAGCGAAGAGCGGAGTTTCTGCTATTTATTTCTAATCATAATCAGCCAATCGTATTAGTGAGAACCACTAAACTTATGGGATGAAACCAATGACCCTACTGCTAATTTCCGCACTTCCTGTATTGTCAGCCTGTTTTACCGTGCGTAGTAATGAACGGTTTACTTATCAAAAATTGCCGGTACAACAGTACTTTCAATCTTTAAGGGACAATGCTGATTACTACCTGATAGATGTGCGAACTGCCGGGGAATACGCCCGCAGTCATGTCCCCGGTGCAGTGAATTATAACTTCCTCGCATTTCACTTTGGACGCGATATAGATTCCTTACAAAGAGATAAGCCGGTCTTTCTCTATTGCCACACTTGCCACCGGTCTCCTTTTGCCGCCAAAATAATGAAGAGGAAAGGATTTGCAAAAGTGTACGACCTCAAAAAAGGATTTTCGCAATGGTTGAATGCCGGACTACCGATAGATACGGTAGCCCGGATTCATTGAGGGGAATTATTTATTTACTACAAGCCGTTGAATATACTGCTGGTGCCGGTCTGTAATTCTTAACAGGTAACAACCATTCGCCAAATTGCCGGTGTGGATAGAAGTTTGCGCTCCTACATCACCGGTGGTTTTTACCACTACTCTCCCACTCATATCAGTAATCGTGATTTCTTGTGTAGCAATAGAAATATCTGACCGAATGTATAACTCATTGGCTACCGGGTTAGGGAATACCGTAAAATGGGTGGCAGAATATTCCTTTATTCCTGTTGTCGGAATTTGCTGTTGGTAGAAATCTACGACCCCGTTAGCCGGATGATAACCCGTAAATATTACTTTGTAAACATCCCCCGACTTTGTCTGAATAAAGTAAGCTAACGAATCTTGTATCACATAAACACTATTCTGATTGTCATAATGTTTCCAATTCCAACCAATCGCATTTAACTGAGTAGAGAAAGAATATGCACCGTAGTTGTTGCCGGACACCTCTACCCCTTCTGCTTTGGCGGAGGAGATTCCCTTGTTGATCCACACCCCCAACACGGCATAAGTAGAACCGGGCATTACATCAGTGCCGGCATATTTCAAAAACTGAAGATCCCAATCACTAGCCAAAGGCTCTTTGTCGCGAATTGTTTGAGTGAGCATATCTAAGTACACATACTGCTTACCGAGAAAATCCTTTTTGCTGACATGCACGTTCTGTAAATTGCTGTTATCTAAAT
>CAZQYO010000354.1:0-3014 GCA_964597415.1 uncultured Chitinophaga sp. | reverse complement strand
CATCCTACAATTCCGTTTTGCATGTTCACCACATTGGTATAACCATGATTCACTAAAAATCCTGCGGCTCTTAAGCTTCTACCACCACCTTTACAAACCATTACAACTTCTTTATCTTTTGGAATTTCAGAATAGTGATCTTCAAAAACGCTTAATGGTATATTGATGATGTTGGGTACATCATACGCTAATTGATCTACTTCTTCTTTTTCTCTTACGTCTACAAGAAGCGCACCTCTATTAACGTATTCCAGTGTATTGAACAGACTAATTTCTTTTACTAATGTTTGATTTTCCATGTTTTTATTTTTTATGCGGTTAATAATGTTTTTAGTTCGTTGATGTCTGCAACTCTTCCTTTTACTTTAATTACATCATCAATCATGACTACAGGCGTTGTAAGCACGTTGTATTTCATCATCTCTTCAATGTCTTCTATTTTGATTACATCAGCCTCAATGCCTAATTGCTTTACAGCTTCTAATACATTGTTGTAGGTGGTTTTGCATTTTGCACAACCCGGCCCTAATACTTTTACTTGCTTTTTCATATCGTGTTTTATGTTTTATTTCTGTTGTTAAATTTACTTATTGTTCGTAGTTCGTAAGATGACGAATATCATAGTCAATTTTTTTTTAATCAAAAAATCCTATCATCAAACCTTTGGCTAAGTTCCAGTTCTCTTTATTAATGCAGTATTTTGTTTTAGGGGGATCAATTTCTCCTTGTATAAGCCCGGCTTCTCTTAACACCTTTAAATGCTGCGAGAGGGTGCTATTGGCTATTGGTAGTACTTCTGCCATGTCTCCAGCCTTCATCCTCCCAGCCTCCCCGCCCTTTCCTGCCATGTCTCCATGAAAGCAACAACTTTGTTTTGAAAGCTGTTGAAGGATGGCTACCCTTACCGGATGCCCAAGTGCATTGCTAAACTTAGCGATTAGCTCTTGTGTATCAGTGTATTTTTTTGTTTCAGTTGACATGTGTCCTTATTTCTGTTCGTAAAGATACGAACAATATTTGTTCGCCACAATTTTTGGATGAGAAAATTTGTTAATAGGAGATTTACCCTAAAGCAGCAGAATGTATTATTATAAAGGAGAGCTGAATCTAATGATGAATAAACCAAAATAAACCGAGAATAATCCAAAAGTAAAACTTGAAATACTATAAATAGCAAAAGTGAAGAACTCTCCGTTTTGCAATAGCTTAATATTTTCATAAGCAAAGGCGGAAAAAGTTGTAAATCCACCACAAACGCCAGTGGCAAGAAATAATCTCCATTCAGGGGTTAACCAGTTAAAACGTTCAGATAAACCGTATATAATTCCGATAACTAAGCACCCGATAATGTTTACAACGAATGTTCCGTATGGAAAAGAAGACGGGAAAACTTTTGTGAAATAACTTGTTGCGAGGTATCGGAAAACACCTCCGATAAAACCACCTGTACCTACTAATAATAAAACCCTACTCATAATTTATAAATTATCGTTGAGTAGGAGTTATCAGCTTTTTAGGGCGGTTTCAGGCGAACTCCATCACCTTTAGATAAGGCAAAGGTACAAATTAGTTTTTTAATCTCGAAATGTAAATCGAAACACCAACCGCAACAATACCACTTACTATAAATGTGGCTGATGGATTGAATGAAAACCATAACAAACCTGCCAACGAACTTGCAATCATAGTTGCTATGCTTTGAAAGGCTGTGTAGGTTCCAATTGCTGTTGCAGTATTTTCTTTCTTACAAATATTCGTAATCCATGCTTTTGCTATTCCTTCCGTTGCAGCGGCATACACTCCGTATAAGAGAAACAAGACAATAAATACAATTTTGCTTTCTGCATAAGCCATCCCTAAATAAACTATTGCAAATAGGGTCAAACCGGAAATAAATATTTTATTCATTCCGATTTTGTCTGCTAATATTCCCAACGGATAAGAAAACAAGGCATATATTAAATTATAGAACACATAAACACCAATAACTGTGGCGTCATTGAAGCTTGCTTCTTTGATTTTCAATAATAGAAACACATCCGAACTATTGAATAATGTAAACACCAATAAAGCACCCACCAATTTTCGATAGTTTGCAGGGCTTTCTTTCCAGTACCTCACAAAATCTAATAAACGAGTTTTCGCTTTGGGTATTGGTTGCTCTTTCTGCTTTTCCTTTATGAAAAATGTTATTGCAATTGCAGTAATGCCCGGAAAGAATGCAATAAAGAAAAGTGTTTTGTAATCGGTCGGATAATACGCCAAGTAAAGCAAAGCCGCCAATGGCCCGATTACCGCACCCATAGTGTCCATTGAACGGTGAAAGCCAAACACTCTCCCTTTTGTTTGTGGTGTAGCTTCATCCGATAATAAAGCATCCCTCGCTCCAGTTCTTACACCTTTACCCAACCTATCAATGGTTCGTGCAAAAAACACCCACATCGGGTAAACGAATAATGCCATCATTGGTTTTGAAATTGCACTAAACGCATATCCTATTTGAATGAATGGCAGACGCTTTCCTTTATTATCGCTTAGGTTTCCGAAGTAACCTTTGCTTAAGCCTGCTGTTGCTTCTGCACTCAACATCATTATTATTTATCGCTAGGAGCCATTTCTCTAGTTCTATTCTCATAATACACGCATTACATTTACATTAGACTTGAAAAGAGACTAACACATCAAGCAGACTGCATGACCAGTCGAAGCCCAGTTGACCAAGCCTATTGATTGGGCCGCGACCGGGGGCCCCAGGACCGAGACCGTCGTGGCTGCTCGGTTTCCCCCTTAGAGACAAGACCCACCCCTTTTAATCATGCACTTTTTTGGGAAGAGCAAGAAGAAGACCGTAGAGGCACCCAAGGACAGCATCCTCCAGATGAGGAACACCTTGGAGATGCTCGAGAAGAAGGAGAAACACCTTGAGTCGAAGATCGCCCAGGAGGTTGCCACTGCCCGAGCCAACGCCAGCTCCAACAAACAAGGTATCATCATTCCCAAGCCTCGCCCATTTT
>CAZQYO010000353.1:0-3021 GCA_964597415.1 uncultured Chitinophaga sp. | reverse complement strand
TCGGGCAATGCAGTGTGGGCTTCAAAAGTGAAAGGCTCCGGGGAAGACAAAACGACTAAATGCGCAGTAGATGATTCGGGGAATGTAATCATCACCGGATACTTCGACAGCCCATCTATTCAGTTTGGCGGTAATAATGCTAACAAGGTATCGAACTTTGACGGCAGCGGAAATACCTTTGATTGTTTTATTGCAAAATATAATGCTGCCGGAAATCCGCTATGGTTTCATGCAATTGGTGAAATAGATGACGATGGCGGCAGCAGCGTAGCTACTGACAGCAGCGGAAATATTTACCTCACAGGATGGTTCCGGGCACCTTCTATTACGGTGGGGAGTGTGACTTTGTATAACCAAGAGCCTGCCGGTGGCACAGCCGATATGTTCGTGATAAAATACGACCCCAACGGCCAAGTGGTATGGGCCAGAAATGCCGGTGGCACCGATGACGACAAAGGAAACGGATGCGCAGTTGACCGGTTTGGCAATGTAATAGTGACCGGTTACACCAAAGGTGATTCTATCCACTTTGATACAAGGGTTTATGCTAACCACGGAGGGAAAGATGCCTTTGTGGCGAAGTACAATCCTAATGGACTGTTGTTGGGAGCCGCTTCATTTGGCGGCAGTGGAAATATTTTTGTATCCGGCAATTTCTCCGATGCATCGTTTGTGTTCGATGCGGTCACCTTCGCCAACACAGGCAGTGGGTCAGCGGCTTTTCTCGTCAAGCTCGATTCTTCCCTTGTTCCCCTTTGGGCAATTACTGCCGGCAGCAATGCTAACGATGAAGCCCGAGGTTGCACTACGGACGGCTATGGCAACACGATTATCACCGGTGTGTTCTCCGGTTCCTCTATTTCTTTCGGAAATACTACCCTGAATAATAATGGTGGCGAAGAAATTTTTCTGGCAAAATATGACCCTCAAGGGCAACTCTTCTGGGCAAAAAAGGTCGGGAAAAGTAAAGATGATGGCGCCAATGATTGCGCGGTGGGTAGTAGCGGTCAGGTAGTAGTGGCAGGCTATTACAACAGTTCTACTCTGACTTTCGGAAACATTGATCTCGACAACTCTTATGTTGGAATTTCTACCTCTGATGTTTTTATAGCGAGTACCTGCTCTACCCAAACAGGTGCCGATATTCAAACCGCCTGCAATTCCTATATATGGATAGATGGCATCACCTACACCTCCGACAATCACAGTGCTGTGTTTAATTTTCCCGCAGGAGCTACCAATGGTTGCGATAGTGTAGTCACACTTGCGCTCACTATACTGACCCCTTCTATAGGTACGGACTCCGTTACGGCCTGCCATTCTTATACATGGATAGATGGCATCACCTACACCGCCAGCAACTACTCTGCTACTTACGCTATTCTCGGAGGGGCGGCTAACTCTTGCGACTCATTGGTAACACTACATCTCACGATTGATACGATAGATAATAGCATTTCCGCATCCGGTCAACTGCTTACTGCCCATGCTCTGAATGTCAGTTACCAATGGTTAGACTGTGATAATGATTTTGCGGCCTTGCCCGGTGATACATCCCCCACCTTCACGGCTACTGCTAATGGTCATTATGCGGTAGAAGTAAGGCGGAATAATTGTGTAGATACTTCTGCTTGCGTAGCTGTTCAATCAGTGGGGATTTTCTCAGCACAAGCTGCCGGTCGCATATCCGTTTATCCCAATCCGAGTAGCGGTACCGTGCATTTCAACTTCGGTTCTTTGCAGAAGGTTACTATCCGTATAAGCGATATAAATGGTCAAGTGGTGTACCATAAAGAAAATATTCAGGCAGCAGATGATGAGATGCAATGGAAGGTGGCTGCGGGAATTTATTTTGCAGAAATAATTAATGAAGCCGGACAGCAACGCTTAAAATTAGTGAAGCAGTAAACGCTAATTCAAAAGTATAGAAAAGTAGCGGGCAGTAGCCGGGACTTAGGCATAGTTAGTGAAGGAACTTTCATCACTTGCAGAGCGCAGCAACAGCCCCAGCCGCACACTTATTGTCACAATCCATACACAAATAAGTAAGCAATAGACCCATTCCATAATAGATAGCGGCCACACTTCCGGGCGCACAAACTGCGGAGAGTGATAAACGTATTCGGTAAAAGTAGATTTGGGCCAGCATAAAACCAAAAGGTAAAGCACCGTCATCACCGACACTATCATTACTAATACCGGATGATACAGACCACTCTCGCGATGCCGCCACATTTCGTAGCTGAAAAGTGCCATCGAAACTAACACACCGGTAAAAAATAGAATAGAACTGAACTTATGCCATAGCCAATGATCGGCAGTAAAATAGCCCACAGACGAAAAACTAAGAGTCGCTATCATACCGGTATAAGTGGCATATCTAACCACTCTGCTTTCTTTGAAAAAACTTTGCAACCCTACTGTAAACAGCAGGAGGAGCAATCCGGCCAGCATCAAACTGTGATCAAACACATAAGCCATGCTGCTGGCATGAGGAAGCCCCAACTCTGAAATGAAATGATTTTTTGGAGAATAAGACCCGGAGCGAGTGTAATGCGTAGCCGACTCCAGCAAACCATACACCACCGTGAGGCAACCCACTATGCCCGCTATAGGAGTTATTCGTCTCAAATACCAATGGCTTGTATTCTTATTCATTTTCAAAAGCGGGGCGTATTGCCTGCGGTAAAGATAATAAGTAGAGAGAGTTTGCCCAAGACATGAATAGGCACCTTTTTCCGTTGGCTTACCAAAGCATTTAACCAATTCTGATTTTAAAGAAGTCATTTACCTGTATAGCACATTCGACCACTTTCAATATTCATTTCTTTCAGGTGATTAAATGCTCTTGAACTTTAATTTTACCCGAACACTTTTACGTACTTTATTTCTATAATCACCCCACGGTAAAAAAAATTTAAATGTTTGGCGCCTTACTGCGCCTCGGGTGGGCGCAGTAAGGTGCCATCTTTTTAAATTTTTTTATTTTATGTGTAAACAATACCATCTGGACCAAATCTG
>CAZQYO010000352.1:0-3031 GCA_964597415.1 uncultured Chitinophaga sp. | reverse complement strand
CGTGGTGTTGGAAAATCAGGCACCCTCCTATTATGATATTGTTCGCTACACGGCATACTCCAACCGTATCAGTTACGATCAGGCGCGGGAAATGCTTTGGCACAGCCCCGGCACTCACATCATAGCACGGCCGGTGGATAAGCGCGAGAATTATATTAAGCGCTGCGTGGGCATACCCGGAGATAAATTGCAGGTGATTGACGGAGTGTTGTATATAAATGATGCCCCGGCTTATCGTCCCGAAAACCTTTATACTCCTTATTTGATTGTGTTTGCCGATGGGAAAAACATTTCTGCAGAGCAGATGGAAGATTTGGAAATTGAAGACATGACTTCTCGTGTGACGGAGCGATTCGCATTGCCTCCCAATCATTTTGTCGCATTGATGACGAAGGCCAATGCAGACAAACTATCTGCGATGGGAGTTACTAAGGTAGTGCAGCCTTACTATTATCCGAAAGGGGAAATGCAATCACCTGTTCAAGATATTTTTCCGAATGATACTTCCCTTTATGTATGGAACGTGGACAATTTCGGACCCGTGTATTTGCCGAAGAAAGGAATGACGATTGCCCTGAATGATTCTATTTATCCGCAGTACGACCGCGCTATTCGCGTCTATGAAAACAACTCTGTGGAACGCAAAGACGGTAAATTTTACATCAATGGAAAAGAAGCTTCTACCTACACGTTTAACATGGATTACTATTGGATGATGGGGGATAATCGGCACAATTCACAGGACTCGCGCTATTGGGGTTTTGTACCCGAAGATCACATCGTGGGTAAAGCTTGGTTTATATGGATGAGCTACAATAAAGAGGCGACTTCTTTTCTCAAGAAAATACGTTGGAACCGAATTTTCGCTTCTATTCATGGTCGTTGGGCTCCTAAAGAAGACAAATACACTAAATAAAATTCAGCCAATGCTAAAACAAAACTCTGGTTTTGTAAGAGTTTTGTTTTAGCAATGATCACTGTCCCCACTTCTTTACATTAATCCTACTACCTTCGCAAAATTTCTAAGAGAAACGATTTTCTCTTTTCCTTTTTATATACTCACTCAGCTCTATGCAATTTGAATCACTTCATCTTATCGAACCTATATTAAAAGCTGTAAAGGAAGAAGGTTATACTACCCCAACTCCCATACAAGCGCAATCTATTCCCATTGTGTTGAAGGGAACCGACTTACTGGGTTGCGCCCAAACGGGTACGGGTAAAACGGCCGCTTTTGCCATTCCTATTATTCAATTGCTTAGTGCGGCTCCACCTACTCATCAAAAGAAAAAAATCCGCAGCCTTGTGGTGACTCCCACTCGCGAACTCGCCATACAAATAGGAGAAAGCTTCAAAGCTTATGGCCGCTACACTAATTTGAATGGCACGGTGGTGTTTGGTGGGGTAGGACAAAGCCCACAAGTAGCTGCTTTAAACAGAGGCGTGGACGTTTTGGTGGCTACCCCCGGTCGCTTGTTAGATTTGATGAATCAGGGACACATTAGCCTGCGAGATGTAGAGATATTTGTGTTGGATGAGGCAGACCGAATGTTGGACATGGGTTTCATCAATGATGTAAAAAAGTTACTCGCAGCACTGCCGCGAAAAAGACAGTCCCTTTTCTTTTCTGCTACTATGCCTCCCGAAATTGTGAAGCTGGCAGGCAATATTCTTCTTCATCCTGAAAGAGTTTCCGTCACTCCGGTTTCTTCTACCGTTGATATTATTCAACAGCATGTTTACTTTGTAGATAAGAACAATAAAACCTCTTTACTGCTCGAAGTATTGAAGGATAAAAGCATCAAAACCGCATTAGTATTCACCCGTACTAAGCACGGAGCCGACAAGGTGGTGCGCCTGCTGCAAAAGCACCACATTAAAGCTGAGGCGATACATGGCAACAAAGCTCAGAATGCCCGGCAGCGAGCTTTAGCAAACTTTAAAGCGCAAACCACCCGCGTGTTGGTGGCTACGGATATTGCTGCTCGCGGAATTGATGTAGATGACTTAGAGTATGTGATTAACTATGAAATATCTAACCTGCCCGAAACTTATGTTCACCGCATTGGAAGAACCGGAAGAGCCGGAGCTAAAGGAACTGCTTTCTCTTTTTGCGATGCGGAAGAAAAGACTTACTTGCGTGATATTGAAAAGTTGATCGGTAAGAAAATTCCGGTCGTGGAGTCGCATCCCTTTCCTTTGATAGACCACCATCCGGTTAAAGCACCCAAACAACAGGGGAAGAGAAATACCGGCTATGCCGGACATAAGCACACTTCCAACAAAAGCGCAAAGAAGCCATACAGCAAATCGAAAACACCCAGATAATGCGGTTCACTCTATAGCGGCATTGAGAACTTACCTGCTATTTGCCCATTTCTACCCGTAAAATATTGATTTCATACACTGTTGGATTAATCTGCTTCAATACAAAAAGCAAAACCCCACGAGGTGTGGGGCTTGTTTTTACTATTGTTCGCTTTGTGCTGAAATAATCAACTCAAAGAGCTATCTATTTATTACCAATTCACTTTGGCGGTAACAAAGAAATTTCTTCCCGGAGCACTAATGCCGGAAGCAAAATGACGATAGCGCAGGTCGAGAATATTATCACAGCCTATTTCAATTCCTAAATACTTTACCGGTTGAAATCCTACGCGGGCATTTAAAGTGTACCAAGCGGGCATTCCGTCTGCTGTACTGCCACCGAAATTATCTTCTCCCAACATATTGTAATCCGCCACTTTTTTCTTGCCGCTGAATACAGAGAAAAACTCTCCCTTTATCCATTTGTAATGTGCGCGAAATCCGGCTTTGCCGTATATCGGAACAATATGATCAAGCGGATAAGGAATGGTATCTGTTATAATTCGACCATAGGTGTAAGTAAAGGAAGCATACACACTCATCCAACTCGCGATGTCGCCTTCTAATTGCGAACTTATTCCTGTGACATAAGCTTTGTCCTTATTAACTAAAGTGATAACACGACTTAGTGAACCATCATATATTATACTGTCGTTCCCTCCAT
>CAZQYO010000351.1:0-3032 GCA_964597415.1 uncultured Chitinophaga sp. | reverse complement strand
ATCCACTTGGATAGTAAGTTATCGGTATTCGCTTTGCTTATCGCAGTTTCAATTTTCCATTCTTCCATTTCATCTGCGGCTACTTTGCCGAAAGATTCCACTAAACCGAAAAAGCCTTCCACCTTAAATGACACCTGGTACTTGAATAGTAGCCCGGAGAGCCGCCACATCATTGATACTACAATTTTCGGAATTCAGTATTATAATCCTACGCAAGGAGACGGCATGGAATACGCCAATGCCGGAAATTTCGGTAGTGCCGCTTTTCCCGTGATGTTTCAAACATCGAAAAAAATAGGATTCAATAACGGCTACAATCAGTTTGACCTGTATCGCTACCAAAAGGATTCTGTGAAATATTACCAAGTAATTCGCCCTTATACCGCGTTGGCAATGATGATAGGTTTGAAGAATGAACAGTTTTTTCAAGGACGATTTGCTAATCAACACAAAGGAATTATTTATTACGGAGTTGATTTTACGCGAATATTTTCCAAGGGCACATATCCTAATCAGCGCACCAACGACAACGGATTTAATTTGTACGGCATATTTAACTCAAAGAACAAACATTGGAACGTGCAGGCTGATTTGATCTTTAATTCTTTTAAAGTAGAGGAAAACGGTGGAGTGGCCTTTGATGTGTTTGACTCTACGCTGTTTCAAAAAACACTGGCCCCTGTCAGATTAAATAATGCCATAAATAATTATCGGCAAATTGATTTTTATCTGAAAGGCTCCTACAATGTCGGAAAAAAATATAAGCAAGTCATCAATGACTCTACCCAACGCGATGCACTGATGCCCTTATTTAAAATTTCGTATCAGTTCAACGTTGAAAAAAACAAAAACAAGTACCGGGACTTTGATCCGGATTCGAGTTACTATGGCAGTTTCTATTCAAAAGATTCGGTGTTTAATGATCTGAATTATCTAAAATTCGGCAACGCTGTAATGCTCGAATATAAATGGCGAAAGCTGACTTCCGATACTTCGTATGAGGATAAGAATTTTAGTGTATCAGCCGAAGCCGGGTACGAGTATTATATGATGGAGCAGAATACGCAAAAGAGCCGCTTCGATAATCTGTATGTAGGCGGAACAGTGCGTAATAATTCCTTTTCGCGATCTCATGTGCTTTACAATGCTTCCGTTAAATATTTCCCTTACGGTTATAATCAGCACGACTTGATTGTAAATGGCTATGCGGGGTACGACTTTCAAAAATGGGGAATCATCACTGCCCATGCCGATTATCAACTCAATGAAGTGCCCTACATTTATCAGAATTATCAGTCGGATAGTGTAAACTGGTCTTACCAATTACCCAAGACCCGCACCCTTTCGCTGGGGGCAAAGTATCAGAACCCCAAGTGGGGAATATTAGCTGAGGCGCATTATTATAATCTGTATAATCTGCCGGTGTATCCCGGCTCACCTTCTCCATTTTTCAACCTCACCAAGAGTAACTTTGTGGTGGCGCACATCGCCAATCGCAATGGGATTAAAGGTGTTCATTTAGATAACGACATCTGGGTCACCATCCCTCCGAAAGGAAGTAACATCACGGATTATTATGCTCTTTTATACACCAAACATAGCCTGTACTACGAAATGCGGCTATTCAAAAAGGCTCTTTGGTTCGCTACGGGATTTGACCTTAGGGTTCGCTACTATAATAACCCGCCATCTTACGATCCCTTTCTCGGTAATTTCTACCCTTCTACCGACAGGGAAAAAATAGTGCCGCAATTTGATTGGTTCCTGAATCTCAAAATTAAAACTGTTCGGGTGTTTTTGAAGGTGGACAACATCTTATCCGGTGCCGGGCTTAAAGGCTACTATTCACTAAACGGCTATCCCGCTCCGGATGTCTCTTTTAAATTCGGATTGCGCTGGCGATTTTTTGAGTAGAGGAATGAGTGTGAATAGCCGCTTCGCTTCAGATTCTCGACATACTTCATGAAACAAAAGGCACAAATTTCATTTACCGTTCCCACATATTCCTGTTATTTTCGCCCTCCGGTTTAATATCAATGAGAGGAAATGCTGAACTTAGAAGAAGAAAAACAAAAATTCCGCTTTAGTATGAAGTTAGATATACGCTGGAGCGATATGGACGAAATGCGCCATGTAAATAATGCCGTTTATCTGACCTATTTTGAGCAAGCGCGTGTGTATTATTTTCACGAAGCTTGCAAATGGAACTGGGATGAAATTGGGGCTATATTGGCCAATGCACATGTGGACTATTTGAAACCGGTTGTGTTTCCAAATCCCACCTATGTATATGTGCGCACCAGTCGCTTGGGCAATAAAAGTTTTGAAACGCAATATCTGATTACCAGTTTCGTAAATGGAGTTGAAGAACTCACGACCACCGGATATACTACGATGGTGCTTTTTGATTATAAAAGCAATAAAAGTATGGCGATGCCTGATTACCTTCGCAACCGATTAAAGGATTACGAAAATCTAAATGTCTAAGCAGTGCTACTGAGAATTAATCCCGATAATATTGATGACCGTTTGCTCTGGCAAGTGGTACACTGTCTTAAAAGGGGCGGGGTAATTATTTACCCAACCGATACAGTTTATACACTCGGTTGCGACCTTACCCATCGCGAGGCATACGAGAAGGTTTGTAAGTTAAAAGAGATACGACCTAATAAGGCCAATTTTTCAATTGTTTGCTACGACCTCAGCCACATTACCGACTTTACCACTAATGTACCCACACCGGTTTACAAACTGATGAAGCGCTGTTTGCCCGGCCCATACACGTTCATTTTGAATGGGAACAACAATTTGCATAGGATATACGGCTATAATAAGAAAACAGTGGGGATTCGCGTGCCGGATAATAATATTGCACGAGCCATAGTAGATGAACTGGGAGCGCCAATTCTATCGGCTTCCATTAAAAATACCGATACGGTGCTGGAATATATTACTGATCCGAATGAGATTTACGAGGTGTATGAAAACTTGGTGGATATGGTAATTGATGGCGGTCCCGGTGGAAACATTCC
>CAZQYO010000350.1:0-3050 GCA_964597415.1 uncultured Chitinophaga sp. | reverse complement strand
GGCCTCATTTTAATCCACTTTATTTTCTGCCACAGCGGACTTTGCGAGATGCCATGAGGCAAAAATAAGTGACCTCAGTAATTTTTCTGTATCAAGGAAAACAATGGTTTTCGGTTTCAGATCGCTTGAATTATTTCTAACCTGCACTTGCTAAAGCACCTCTGTTTCTTTAAAAATGCTGTAATGAGTATGGATACATTATCCCATAAACGGTTATGCTTCGTGTAAAGAACTGATTATGCACATACATGGATTGTAGCCAGATGAGCATTCGCCACCCGCAGTTTCGCAGAAGCGAACTTTCGGCCCAAGTTTTTGATTGCTTCTGCTGTTTACGAGCGCCTATAAGTACAGCAAATAGCCGTTAATTTCCACCTCCTTCTATATTTTGTTGAACAGGGTACGAATCATTAAATGGTTATAGGTATTGAACCTTCCTCTTCTTCCTTGTTAAGGAAAAGATTAAATAATTTTCATTTTTTTGTGCGAATATGAATCCTGTAAAGGCCTACATCAACGACCTGAAACGATTTCCCGGAGCCACCCCTTACATACTGGGAAATGAAGCGGCAGAACGCTTTAGTTTTTATGGTATGAAGGCCATCCTAACTACATTTCTGGCCACCACCTTCTATGTACATTATTCCAATCCCAATGCTGCGGCCAACGAAACCACCCACCTATTCATTTCGGCTGCTTATATGTTTTCGGTATTTGGAGGCTTGTTGGCAGATTGGTTTATCGGAAAATATCGCACCATCCTTTGGCTCTCCATTGTATATTGTTTGGGGCACTTATGTCTGGCTTTGTTTGATGCGCAAATCAATGGATTCATGCTGGGTCTCTTCCTTATCACACTTGGAGCGGGTGGCATAAAACCTTGCGTGAGTGCCAATGTAGGCGATCAGTTTACAGAAGGCAATAAAGACCTTATCTCGAAATTATACGACATCTTTTATTTCAGCATCAATTTCGGAGCGTTCTTTTCCCAACTGCTTATCCCCTACCTCAAAGAACACTATGGCGCTTCTGTCGCATTCGGGGTGCCGGGTATTCTGATGGCCATTGCTACTGTAGTGTTTTGGATGGGACGCAAAAAATACAATATGGTAAAGCCGAGCGGGGAACATCGTCCATTGGCTATTAAGCTCTTAGGAATGCTTGCGGTATATGCCCTGCTGCGTGCAGCATTATGGTATTTTAATCTGGAAGAATTGACTTTTCTATCCATCAGTTATACCTCTTGGCTACTGATACTTGTATTGGTCATTAAGATAGCCGATTCCGTGCTGTTTCCCACCAATGTGTTTGTGGATGTAAACCTTTATTCACTGTTGCATATCTCTAAAATGAAGGAAGGCAAATCGTTTATGGATATTGCCAAAGAAAAATTTCCTGCAAAAAAGGTAGATGACTTCAAGGAGGTTTGGAAAGTGCTGATTGTGTTTGCCTTTATCCCCGTGTTTTGGGCATTGTATGATCAGAACGGCAGTGAGTGGGTGTTGCAAGCCACTCAATTAGATTTGAATTTCATGGGGCGAACATGGCTGCCCGAACAGGTGCAATCCATCAATGCTATTTTCATACTCCTATTTGTTCCACTGTTTTCTATTTTCCTCTACCCCTCTATCAGCCGCATGGGTGTTCGGGTAACTCCCCTGCGCAAAATCGGGGTTGGCTTCTTTTTAATGGCGCTTACCTTTATCATAATTGCATGGATACAAACGCAGATTGATATGGGCGGCAAACCAAACGTGGGCTGGCAATTACTCGCCTACATCATCCTTACCGCATCTGAAGTAATGGTTTCGGTAACGGGATTGGAATACGCCTATACTCAAGCCCCCCCTACCATGAAAAGCACGGTGATGGCTTTTTGGTTGCTCACCGTTTCTATCGGCAACTTCTTAGTGTCAGCGATTAATGGAAATATTCAGGCACATGGATTCTTCGGTCAATTTAAGGGAGCCGGTTATTATTGGCTGTTTTGCGGAGTAATGGCTGTCACCACTATCCTTTATACGATTGTGGCTTCCTTCATTAAAACCAAAACACAATTAGTGACAGAAGCAGCATGAGATATGCACGAATAAAATATCGGCTGAATAAAGAAATTTTCAGCTTCTCCGTAGCAGATGTTTTTATAGTATTATGCTTTTGTAAACGGTTAACTCTTTGAAGAGAAATAGCCAATTCCTCAGCTATTAATTCATCGTTTGGTTGTTGCTGTTTTCCAGCAAGGCGCTCAGTTGCGATTGAAGTTTAGCCACGTCCTGATTAAAGAAGGAGGCAAAGGTGGCAAAATCAGTGTGGCAGTTCTCGTTCTTCACTAAGTATTCAATGGTGCTGATGGCATCGCAACTGTTATAGTCGCTCCAACTGAATATGCGTTGCAATTCGCCCGATTTCCGATTAAAATGATTGTAGCGAATATCTGTTACCTCTACCTCAATACCCTTGGCGGTAGCTGTGCACACTAAGTAGTATTGCACATACATCATTTGCAAGCATTTGCTTTCTTTTCCGCTGCAATATTTAACCATTACACGCACCGCCATTCTACCCGATTGCGGATCTACCGACTGCAAAGGGTGCGAATTATCAAACTCCGTTTCCAACTCATTAAAAGTTCTTCCCGAAACATTAGAAGCAAACATTCCATTGGCGCGGGTAAACAAATCGGGTTGCCGGTAAATATTGCTTTTGAGCACCGTCATAGCTGATTCGGGAGTAACCTTACCGCTGGTAGGCAAGGTGAAATGATACGTTACTTTTTGGGTAGCCTGATTAAATGGCAATTCGCCCTGACCGGCAACTGCTTGAAACAAGCAACCGAAAATAGCCGCACAGATAGTAGCTGCTTTTATCCCTCCGTTTTTACCTATCCCTTTTTTCATGGTCTTTGTTTTCGCTTTTTTGATGGAACAAAAGTGTGCGCAAACAACATTATTGGGAATCACCTGATAGGGGGATAATGTGGCACTGCTCCCAATACATAAAGCCGACCTTCCCAAATTATCTAAAGGTTTATTTACAGATTGATAGAGAGC
>CAZQYO010000349.1:0-3087 GCA_964597415.1 uncultured Chitinophaga sp. | reverse complement strand
GTTATAGTAACCGAATCTACAGCCACCGCATTGGCTCTTACTGCCACTCCGGCTTTTGCAATGCCTTTATACTCGGCTACAGGGGGGCCGGCTGTAGGGAAAAATTCTGCCGATAAATTTCCATAGAGGTAGGCACTGCCACTACCGGTGGTGTGTACATAGTTCTGACCAACGGCATAGTAGGTGTAAGAACCAGCGGTTACGTTATAGACTCTCGTATGCGAAAAAGGGGAAAACAGAGAGGAAGCATTAGGAGCTTCTACCGACACGTTGCCATCATCTACTCCCCACGATACCGCATCGCTTGCAGCTACAACAATTAAATCACCCACATCGGAATGAACGTAGCCGTCAAAGTGAACTACTATTTTTCCGGCAGCGGTTGGGTTGATGGTCAGCGAACCGAGATTAACGGTGCTGCCTCTTAAATTTCCACTATAATGAATATCCTGATTAACCGCAGCGGCTACCCCTGAAGTAGGGAAAAACTCTACCGAAAGGCTGCCATAAATACTCGCTACGCCTGAACCGGCTTCGTCCACATAGTTTTGCCCAACAGCATAAAAGGTATCGGCACCGGCTACTACGCTATAGGAGCGGGTATGCGAAAATGACCTTCTGTTGGCAGAAGCATCCGGCACTAAAAATCCAATATTATCGTTATCAACGTCCCAACTAGGTTGGTTGCTGGCTGCCAAAATAATGCGGTCTCCGTTATCGGCAATAAAATCCCCGTCAAAGCGAACGATGACCTTTCCTGCCGAAGGGAAATTAACTATTTGCTGTGCTAAGACTACCGGAGCACCCCGCAAATTAATACTGGCAGATTCAATGTTTTTTTGCCAAACCAATGTCTGTGCCCCCACACTGCCTGCAAAAAGGGCAAAAACCAAAAGGATGGGTAAAATTCTTGTTTTCATACTACATAGTTTTTGTGAATGGGTTAAGAAAGCTCTAAAATATATAATTTTTTGTTAGAAATGCTATTTCCAAAAGAACTTATAATGAGCTTCGTCATTCCGGTAGGAGTATGGGTTAACGGATTAAACTAAAAACGAAGTGGTGTCTTCGCTTTTAGTTTTTAATGATTGGCAGAAAAGATGTACTAAAGGACAATTTCCGCTTTCTGTTTCCCGGCATAAATTTCTCGTCAGCTCCTTTAGTTCCGATTCTCTCGCAAAACTTCTGCCTGGAGCAAATCTGCTCCTCTATTGGTGCTTCCATTCGGGAAAAACTATTTTCGCCATAAAAAACAGAGCACATGAACGATTCTTTGGTTTTCGATTTAATTGATAAAGAACTTCACCGCCAGCGGGAAGGGATAGAGCTGATTGCCTCCGAAAATTTCACTTCAAAAGAAGTGATGCAGGCAATGGGAAGTTGCCTCACTAACAAATATGCCGAAGGCTTGCCGGGTAAAAGATATTATGGCGGCTGTCAATTTGTAGATGAAATAGAAACACTGGCTATTGAGCGACTCAAAAAATTATTCGGTGCCGTGTGGGCCAATGTGCAGCCACATTCGGGAGCACAGGCCAATGCTGCGGTGATGCTGGCGTGTATAAAACCGGGCGATAAAATCCTGGGCTTTAATCTTTCGCATGGCGGGCATCTTACGCACGGCTCTCCGGTAAATTTCTCAGGTAAATTATACCGACCCTCCTTTTACGGGGTAGAAAAAGAAACCGGCATCATTGACATGAACAAAGTGCGCGAAACCGCTTTGAAAGAAAAACCTAAACTGATTATCTGTGGGGCTTCTGCCTATTCGCGCGATTGGGATTATAAAACTTTCCGATCTATTGCTGATGAAATAGGCGCGGTGCTGATGGCCGATATTGCCCATCCCGCAGGACTGATTGCCACCGGACTGCTCAACAATCCGCTTCCGCATTGCCATGTAGTTACTTCTACTACACACAAAACGCTTCGCGGCCCTCGCGGAGGAATTATTATGATAGGGCAGGATTTTGAAAATCCTTTTGGAGATACCACGCTTAAAGGGGAACTAAAGTTAATGAGTGCCGTATTGGATGGAGCCGTTTTCCCCGGCACACAAGGTGGCCCATTAGAGCATGTGATCGCTGCCAAAGCCGTAGCATTTGCAGAGGCACTGACCGATAATTTCAAAGAGTATCAGCAGCAGGTAAAGAAAAATGCCGATGCTTTAGCCTCTGCTATGGTAAACAATGGATACCAAATTATTTCGGGTGGCACTGACAATCATTTAATGTTGATTGACCTCAGAGGTAAAAACGTGAGCGGCAAACAAGCTGAAAACGCCTTGGTAAAAGCAGATATCACCTGCAACAAGAACATGGTCCCGTTTGATGATAAATCTCCTTTTGTGACTTCGGGCATTCGCTTGGGAACACCGGCTGTGACCACCCGCGGCATGAAAGAAAAGGACATGGCTCAAATTGCCACTTGGATCGAAAAGATTATCACCGCAGTAGAAAATGAATCAGTGATAAATCAGGTGAAACAAGAAGTAAATGAATACATGAAACAATTCCCGCTGTATTAAACGGAGAGGAATACTCAAAACATTTTCACTAATCCACTATGGGGCGCTTTCTTTTCATAGTCTTGTTATTGGCTGCTGTATCGGGAAGTTCACAACCGAGCAGAACAATTGCGGAAGCGGAAGAATTTTATGTCCGGCAACAATACGACTCTGCACTGGAACGATATACTCTGTTGTTAAAGGAATTCCCCGACACCACTTTGTTGTATTACAACCGAGGGCTTTGCTACTATTCTCTGCAACAGTTTGATGAAGCAATAAATGATTTCAATCAATCTCTCCGCAGCGATTCTCTTTTCAAAGATGCTTTGTATGCAAAAGCATTAGCGTTGGAAAAGAAAGGCGATAAAGCAGCTTCGCGAAAAGTGTTTAATACCCTCTACTCCGTAGATAAAAATTACGATGAATTAGCGAAACGTATCAAAACAGACCGGGTAGCCGTATACCTGAGTAGAAATTGGTATTATATGATTGCTATGGCAGTATTATTCATCATCTTTCTGGCAACGATTGTTACGGTGAAAACATCCAAAAGGATTTAGACATCTACACCGCAAAAC
>CAZQYO010000348.1:0-3088 GCA_964597415.1 uncultured Chitinophaga sp. | reverse complement strand
TTCCGCAATGTTAGCGCAGCGCAAACCTTAGTTAACACGCGATTTAAAATTGCTTTGCCGGCAAATGACAAATTTGCGACTATCTATAAGGGGATGGAGCGATTAAGGAGATTGGAAGAATTGCCGATGGTGAATTGCCCATTGCGAATTGAACCATTAAGTCCATTAAGAACATTGAGGGTATTGTAGATGCTGGATGTGGAATAACGAAAAATGAGTTTCGAATGACGAATAGCGAATGATAAAAAGCGGCTTGGAGGTAATTGCCCATTGCAAATTAAACCATTAAGCCCATTAAGAACATTGAGGGAATTGCAGATGCTGGATGTGGAATAACGAATAATGAATTTCGAATAACGAATTGCCTATTGCCTATTGGAAAGAATTGCCATTTGCGAAGAGCGCCTCTCTTTTATAGGCAGTTTATCGGGCATCTGCTTTTCTAGTATCTTTTCCATAATTCTTAATAGTTATTTGGATTTTCCGGTAATTATCCAAACAAATCGCTCGACAAATATCTATCTCCTCGGTCGCAGATAATCGCAACTATTATCCCTTCCTCTATTTCCTGCGCCATCTTTGCGGCTATATGCACCGCTCCGCCACTGCTCATTCCGCAAAAAATTCCTTCTTCTTTTGCCAGCCTGCGGGTCATGGTGGTGGCTTCTGCCTGCGATACATCCACTACCCTATCTACTCTTTCGGGTTCAAATATTTTGGGGAGATATTCTTTTGCCCATCTTCTGATGCCGGGAATGCGCGAGCCATCGGTAGGTTGTGCGCCCACTATCTGAATGTTATTATTCTGCTCTTTCAAAAACCGGGACACTCCCATAATAGTGCCGGTGGTGCCCATAGAGGAAACAAAGTGAGTGACCCGGCCTTCGGTATCGCGCCAAATTTCGGGGCCGGTGGTTCGGTAATGTGCGCGGAAATTATCGGGGTTGGCAAATTGGTTCAACATCAAATAACCGCCCTTAGCCACTTGGGCATGAGCGTAGTCTATCGCTGTTTCCATCGCACCTTCTGCGGGAGTCAACGTTACTTTTGCGCCATAAGCCTGCATTGTGAGCACTCTTTCGCGGGTAGAGTTGGCGGGCAGCACCAATTCTATTTCAACGTTGAAAAGCCGGGCCATCATAGCCAGTGCAATGCCCGTGTTGCCGCTGGTGGCTTCAATCAGTTTAATGCCCGGTTTTATTTCCCCTCGGTCAAGTGCCCCTTTTATCATACCGTAAGCGGTGCGGTCTTTCACGCTGCCACCCGGATTATTCCCTTCCAACTTGGCATATATTTTCACATTTGGGTGGGGGTGGATGTGCTTCAACAAAGCCATCGGAGTATTCCCAATCATATTCAGCAAACTTTCTTCTTTCATTTATTTATTGTTTGCGACTAAATTAAGATTGTAGAGCTAAAAGCGGTAGCAAACCGCAGAAGGAAAGACGTATATCCGTTTTGCAGAAAGGGTTAGATTTGCGCCTTTATGATGAATCGCAAATCAGAAAATATCTATCCGGTATTTGACCAACTGCTGCCTCGCGAAAGCAAAGAGCGCTTGCTCCATCAAAAGGGCAAAGTGATATGGTTTACCGGCCTGAGTGGTTCGGGAAAAAGTACCATTGCCAAAGAGGTGGAAGCTAAATTGCATCTCGAAGGCTATTTTTCGGTAGTGTTAGATGGCGATAATGTGCGTACGGGAATCAATAGCAATCTCGGCTTTAGCGAGCAAGACCGAAAAGAAAATATTCGCAGAATAGCAGAAGTGGCCAAACTGTTTTGCGCCAACGGTGTGATTGCGATTTGCAGTTTTGTTTCCCCTACCGAGGAAATCAGAAATCAGGCAAAAAACATTATAGGGGAAAATGATTTCATCGAAATTTTTGTAAACACGCCTATCGAAGAATGTGAACGAAGAGACGTGAAAGGGCTTTATGCCAAAGCGCGAAAAGGAGAAATAAAAGATTTTACCGGAGTCAGCGCCCCGTTTGAAATTCCTGCCCATCCCGATTTAGAACTTCGCACACTCAAAAAAACGGTGGAGGAAAGTGTAAATGAAGCACTGTCGTTTATTCTTCCCCTTATCCATTATTCACCCTCAATTACCCATCACTAATGTCATACACTCTCAATCACCTCAGAACTTTAGAATCGGAAAGCATTTTTATTCTGCGCGAAGTAGCCGCCCAATTTCAGCATCCCGCTATTTTGTTTAGTGGAGGGAAGGATTCTATTTTGGTTACTCACTTAGCTAAAAAGGCTTTCTATCCGGCTGCTATTCCTTTTCCCTTAGTGCATGTAGATACGGGACATAATTTTAAGGAAACGATAGAGTTTCGCGATAATTTGGTAAAGCGGCTAAATGCCAAACTGATTGTTGGCTCCGTGCAGGAAAGTATTGATACCGGAAGAGTGGCCGAAGAGAAAGGCATCAATGCATCGCGCATTCGCTTGCAAACCACTACCCTCTTAGACACGATTGAGAAAAACAAATTCGATGCTTGCATCGGTGGTGCCAGGCGGGACGAAGAGAAAGCCCGCGCGAAAGAACGGCTCTTTTCGCACCGCGATGAATTTGGGCAGTGGGATCCTAAAAATCAAAGGCCGGAAATTTGGAACCTGTTCAACGGACGAATGCACATGGGGGAGAATTTCAGAATATTCCCTATCTCCAACTGGACGGAATTAGATGTGTGGCAATATTTGGCCATGGAGAAAATAGAATTGCCTTCACTGTATTTCAGCCACAAGCGCAAAGTGTTCAACCGCGATGGCGTGTGGCTGGCAGCAAGTCCATTTATTCCCATGCGACCAAATGAAGAAGTGAAGGAAGAGGTGGTGCGATTTAGAACCATTGGCGACATTACCTCTACGGGGGCCACTTTCTCCACGGCTTCCACTTTAGATGATATTATTCAGGAAGTGGCTACCACGCGCACTACCGAGCGGGGCGGGCGGGCAGATGACAAGCGCAGCGAAACAAGCATGGAAGATCGGAAAAAAGTAGGCTACTTCTAATTCCAGAAAGCAATAAAAAACTAACCGGATGAAACGATCGAACTGTATTTTTCTTTGCCCCAACACTAAT
>CAZQYO010000347.1:0-3094 GCA_964597415.1 uncultured Chitinophaga sp. | reverse complement strand
GTTGGCGCTTAAACATATCTTCATAGCTGCGATATTGATGCCGATAGAAATAATAGACATTATCTCCCAGCCAAACCATAAAATCACCATTTTTCTTTTTCATCCGGTAAAAAATCCAGTTAGAGCCTCCGGGAAAAACTCCTCTGGTAATATCCGTATTCATCAATGCACAGGAGCCTAAGAGAAAGTTGAAATCCTGATAGGCACTGTCTGCCGGTGTTTTTAAGGTATATTTAGTATGTGCTCCCCATCCTTGAATGGAGATTAGTATGTTATAAGTATGGCCGGGCTTTAATCCGGTAAAATCCATCGTAAGGGCTACTTCTCCCGCTTTGTTACTGATGTAGTTGTAATGAGTAGGATAGTACACTTTTTGTTCAGCCGTATCTCCCAAAATTAGCGCGTTGTGTCCCTTGCCTCGGTAGGCAATCCAAACCTGCGCAGAGGTGGAAGTAACATTGCCTAAAACCGGGCCTGCCAATAACCTCGGGGTAACTTCCTTTTGCGAAAATAGATTGGAAAACAGCAGTAAATAGAGGAAACTCAGGGTTGTATTTTTCACGGCTGCTAAACTAAATAAAGTTTGAACTAAGCCTTTGAAGCTTACCTAAGTTGAAAACTCCTGACCGGTGTGCAAAAATGCTACTTGACGAAGAGCAAATTCCCTCTTACTTTGTTTTGATGGCCAGAGAACACAGTCGTTCCATTTTATTGTTAGATAATGATGAAACCAGTGCGCGGGATATTCAGCGTTTTCTGAAAGTAAGTGCTTTTACTTTTAGTGTAAGCCATGCCGGATCGGTTCAAGATGGAGCTGATTTTCTAAAAAACCATCAGCCGGATATAGTGCTATTAGATGCAGGCTTTGCTGAACTGCCCGGTTATCCTTCTGTAAAAAAGATTTTGAATCAGTATAAGGCTCCGGTTATTTTATTATCAGAGGCCGTAGGCGGTGGAGAACTAAAACAGCAAGCGGAAAAAGTAGGGGCGGTAGATTATTTGACCAAGAATAAAGTGAATCTCTTCAACCTGCAGAAGATCATTATCAATACTCTGAAGCTGAACGAGACAGAAAATAGATTAGATCATGCCGTAGAAGAATACACCGCACGGCAAGAATCGTTTTCAAAAATTCTCAATCGCGTTTCAGAGGGTATTCTCATTATTAATCGAGATAACCTTATTCGCTTTGCTAACGAAAAAGCCTACAAAATTTTAGGGGAGAGCCACCTCCGAAAAGATGTCAGCGGATTAATTCTGTACCGCGAAACGGACGAGGAAGAAATTATAGAGTTGAAAGGAAACAGAAAGCACCAACTACTCATTCGTATCAGCCCTATTGACTGGCAGGGAGAGAAAGCCAACTTGGTAATTCTTCGAGAAATACAAAATGAGAAGCCGGAACAGAATCGGCTTATCATGGAAATGCTGACTGCCTTTCTTGATAACGTTGATACAAGTATTGTCCTTCTCAAGAATGATCAAATAAGTTTTGCCAACAGGTTTGCTGCACATCAATTACTGCTGCCACAAACGTCTGTAACTAAAAAAAGGCTTCACGATATTTTTGGCAGTGAAGAAGCACTGCACAGTTCCACATCGCTAACTGATTTCATGTCCGAAAGAAGTGCTACCGGCATCATTAAATTAGGAGATGGGAGCACGCGCAATGTTCATTATACGATTCGCTATCTCAATGTGGCCGATGAGCTATATCAGTTGATGTCCTTCGAGGTAATAGAAGTACTCCCAGAAATAGAAATTCCTCGCGGCAGAACAGACGAAGATCGCTTTTCAACAAATGATGTGTTGCACCTCGCCTCGCACGATTTACGAGAACCGGTTCGAACTATTTTGAATTACGTGCAGTTGATTGCCGACCACCTTTCAAGAGGGAAATATGACGAAGCTGCAGAATACGCAGGCTTTGCAAGGCAAGCGGCTACCCGAATGGATACACTGCTCAGTGATTTGAAGGTGTATATCGCGCTGAGTGATTATGCGTTCACCATGAATAAAATTTCGATGAAGACATTGGCGAATGAGGTATTAAAAACACTGAAAGTAAAAATTGCTGAAACGGGAGCCACAGTAGAAGTAGCCAATCTGCCAGACATCAGTGCCGATCGCGAATTAGTAGAGAAATTACTGTTGCATTTGGTGGACAATGCGCTGAAGTTCCACCGCAACAATAACAAACCGATTGTGGATATCAGCTATGACAAGTTTGAAGGCAACATCATATTTTGCGTTCGCGACAATGGTATTGGTATTTCCAAGAAGTATCAATCAAAGATTTTCGAGCTCTTTGAGCGGTTGAATAGAGTGGATGAATATCCGGGAAATGGGTTGGGCTTAGCTATCTGCAAAAAAATTACTGAAATGCACGGTGGCAAAATATGGGTAGAGAGCGTACCAGGAGCCGGAAGCAACTTCTATTTTACGCTTCGAAGTAAGTGAGTAAAATCTGCTGAAGAGCATGTCGCAGATTATTTGAACCATCCAAACAACGATGAAGAAATTCTGTAGCGAATGCGGTCATCCACTTGAAATCAACAAACGGTTTTGCAGCGAATGTGGCAATGCCAACCCCTTCTACTCTCTAAGTTTTGAATTTACAGCCGTTCGCACAAATACGATGGAAAAGCTTCGCCAAAAACGCTTGACCATTGAGCGCCAATTGGAGGAAATTGAAGACGAGCGACAAGAACTTTTAAAGAAGGACCAACTGCGCAGGGAAATGGCGGAGTTAGAAAAACAGAAAGCAGACCGTCAGGAAAAGGAGAAAGAAATTAAGGAGAAGTTTGAACGGGAGGAAATTGGCGCAGTCCTGAAAAAAGAAATACAACAAGTAAAAGAAGAGGCAGAGGCCTATAAACACCAAACCACTGAACTGCTGAAAGAGTTACGCCATGTAATTGTGCAGATTGATGAAGAGAACAAACGATTAAAAGAAGAAGTAGAGCACATCAGCAAGGGGCAAGCCACTAACTCTGCGCCCTCCTTTCCAGTAGAAACAGAAGTAGAACCAACAGTAGCAATACTTGCAGAGGAAGAGGTAGCACCGATAGCAGCGCCAAAGAAAAAGACTTCC
>CAZQYO010000346.1:0-3123 GCA_964597415.1 uncultured Chitinophaga sp. | reverse complement strand
GTGTATTCATCATCTGCTGTAAACTCCCAACTAAACTCTTCCCATTCTGCATGGTTCATCAAAGGCTTGGGTATGCGAAACTGCTGTGATGTGGACTCTAATGAAATTCGGTCTGACGGAATATTACTTGAATCTGCAAAAAACTCCCCTTCACCCGGTATAAATGCAACAGGCTCTCTCTTGGTCAACAGAACACCCAAAGCATCACTTGCATAGGTTCGATAATTTCCTTGTCTTTTTCGAAAATATAAATAAGGTAAAGTCCAAATATCAAGTGTTGCAAAATTATGACTAATTTCTATTTTAATAGGATTAGCACTCAGACTATCAATCATAGCAGAATCAATATAATTATTGGCTACACTTGCAAAAAAACCTATCTTGTATTTTTTCCCCTTTTTTGTCGGACTGGTTAGCTTATTGGAGACAATATCATTAGTCTGGGAGAAAGAAGGTATATAAGTACGAGGTACAGGACATCCCCGACATTTCTGTTCCTCCCATGGTATAAAATAACTATACTTAGCATAATTAGATACATAATTAATACAATAAAAATGGTTATTCGAAATATCATCAATCTCATTAAGTGCGGTTGTAAGGTAAATGTATTTGTGTCCATGTAATGCCTTATTAGGATAATAGGGCAAAACTTCCCTCGTATAATCATCCGGAAATGTATATCCGATTGGTGTTTTGTGAAAAACACTGTCTCTAAAATTATCAGTAAAAACCCGATCATCTATAAACCAAGGATGTAAATATAGTTCTTTGTACAAATACATCGAATCAATGGGTCCCCATTGTTTTGGTCTGTATTTGGCAGAATCGTAATTATAATTGGGCACGCCATTTTCATTTATATTTATAGTCCAAGTTGATGCACTATCGGTCCAGTCAGACACATTTCTGAGAGTTTTTATATAAAATTCAAAATAGTTGCGAATATTAGAGGAGGGAACGCTAAATGTATCGAGAAAATTATCCCAACAATCATCCTGCTCAAAACTGCCGTTTCTTACAAGGTTTTGTGAGGAAACAGCAAAAGGTACTGCTGCCAAAAATAGCAGCAGTATCCAATTTCTGAATTTATACATACCTAATAACTGCATAAAGATTAGTCAATTTTAATCTTATAAGTGTTTATATCCCCGTTGGCAGTAATTCGGAGCAAATAAATACCTGTGGCAAACTCACGCGCAGGGATTTGATATTGTGTGCCAACAAAACTCTTTTTTAACAGTATTCGACCGTTTATATCATATAGCTCCACTAACTGCTCACCCATAATCACACTATTATCTTTATTGTCTGTGGCTATTGCTGTGATTACAATAGTTTCCAACCCCTGATGATAAGATACAGTGTGGGCAGGTTTAGAATTATCGCGACCAGGTATGATACTAGGCACCATTTGATTGAGCCAAAAATGATCATAAAAAGACACATCAAGCACAGGCTCTGCAATAGACTGACCCATAGCGCCAGTGTCCAATCCTAAACCATCCGGATACAAAGCATGACAACGGGTTGTGTCTATCTTAACCCAATAATAAGGAGTATCAGCCATAAAAAAGTCCATGTACTTCTCTCCATCATCTTGATTTGAAACATACTGCATGCATGTAATCTTTGACCCCAAATCTTTAAAATTATAAATGAAGTGGTTTGCACTAATTACCGTTTCGGTTGTTTTAGTTAAATCGATTTTCCCTTTAAAACGAGTAAGCACTTCTGTATTAGATGAACTTGTCATTAAAACCTTAAAAACCATCTTTGCATCTTCTTTGGTATGAAAATGACAGTAATAGTAATTATATGCATCGTCACCTAGATTTTTTCTCGTAACCAGTGTCCCGCTGAGTGTGTCATACCAGCTTTTCCATAAATTTTGTTCAATTTCAAAATCTGTATTAGTTATACCACCCATAACATTTGTATATTCATATTTAAACGGCTCAAAAGCCTTGTCACAATCGCAGTATTTGTTGTGCTGTCCGCTAACGGGTGGAGATTCGCAATAATCGTAACTTGAACCGGGCAAACCTACTCCGTCAGGATATTGAATTATATTCAAATCTGGTAAATATCCATAAGCTCCATGTCCGCCTACTCCGTTTCTACCGGATTTGAGATTTACCCAGTTTGTGTCTATTCCAAGTCCGTAAAGGGCATTTGGCACTACTGTTTGAAAATTAAAGGCTTGAGTACCTGCCGGTGGATTCAGATACAAGAAAATAGTACCTGCCTTTCCTCCATAACTGCCATCCCCACCTCCGCTTGGCGTGCCAACCGCTCCATGTCCTCCATTGGCACCACTATAATAAACATCGCTACCCACTATTGTACCTAAGCCTCCCAAGCCTCCTTTTCCCGGCTTACCGCCAATAACGCCATTCTTTCCCTTTTCGCCACTTTCGCCCGATGCATCAAGCCATCCTGACATTTCTCCTTGTTCTCCATTAGTAAAACTCATGTCGTCAAAGTACATGGTCTTGATTAAGATGATACCGCCTCCTCTTGCTCCTCCCCCTGGTCTGCCACCTTGACCACCATCTTCGCCTGGTTCCCATAGAACCGGTAACATTATTTCCCGACTCTCCACCTTTACCACCATGCCCTCCGCCACCGCCTCCATCTCCGCCTTTAAAACCTGGCACATAATAACCCGGCTCTCCCATTTTTGCAATATGGTTGATGTAACTTGGGGCTCCCGGATAAAACCCAGTATAGGTTTGATTCGCATTACCTGCTCCTCCTGCCATACCTCCGTCTTCCCCGTCTTCACCCTTCGTGCCATCTGTTATATTTATGAAACTCGGTTCCGGACTCAAACAAGGTCTGTAATACAGAGATGAAACTCCTCCGCCTGAATTTGTATATGTAATATCTCCTGCTCCGCCTATACCCCCACTCCCTAATTGTGTCGGTGCATATTCGGGGTAGTATCCGCAACCGGCTGCGGATATTACCGTTTTGTTTAATTCGGTTACTCCGGCACTAAAAGCTATTACCCCTCCGGTAAAACCATCCCATGGATGACATTTCACAAGAACATTGTCTAATCTAATAACATCATATCTGGGTATTTTGACTGCTTGGACTATTGCATTTCCCCCCATG
>CAZQYO010000345.1:0-3123 GCA_964597415.1 uncultured Chitinophaga sp. | reverse complement strand
TCAGAAATTGTTTCCGGTTCATTGCAAGATTTAGACCGGGCAGTAATCATTGGTCAGAAAACTTTTGGCAAAGGATTGGTGCAGTCCACCCGCTCGCTGCCTTATGGTGCTAAACTGAAAATCACTACCGCTAAATATTACATTCCTTCGGGTCGTTGTATCCAAGCCATCAACTATGCAGAAAGGAATGAGGACGGCAGCGTAAAAAGAATTCCCGATTCATTAAAAGTAGCCTTCACTACCCGCAATGGCAGAACTGTTTACGATGGTGGTGGTATTGACCCCGATATAAAAGTTGAGCCCGAACGGTTAGCCAATATTACCATCAGCTTGATTACTAAAAGTCTTCTATTCGACTACGCCAACGAATACAGAGCCAAGCATGATAAAATTGGTCCGGCAGGGAAATTTAGTTTGAGCGATAAGGAGTATGATGATTTTGTGAATTGGGTGTCAAAGAAAGATTACGATTACACTACCCGCAGCGAAAAGATTCTCGAAAACCTGAAAGCCTCTGCCGAAAAGGAACATTACTTCGATGCTATTGAGAATGATTATGACACTTTAAAAAGAGCCATGATGCACGATAAGCAAAATGACCTTAAAAAAGAGAAAGCACAAATCAAGAGTATGCTTGAAGAAGAAATTGTTTCGAGATATTATCTCGGTTCAGGCAGAATGGAATTGGCACTAAAGAGAGATAAAGAAGTTGGAAAAGCAATAGAAACGCTGAACGATACGCAAAAGATAGATGAACTATTAGCTAAGAAGCCGTAAACCCATGAGGAACAGAAAAATGAAAAACCTGCTTATTAGAACTTCCATCATTCTGGTTATTGCCCTTAGCGGTCTGGCTTTTGTGGCGGATAACTACTTTGAAATTTCGAAGAACTTAGATGTGTTCTCTGCCCTGTACAAGGACGTGAATACTTATTATGTGGATGATATAGATCCCTCTAAACTGATGCGCACCTGCATAGATGGAATGTTAAAGACGTTAGACCCTTTTACCAACTATTACTCCGGCTCTCAAATTGAAAATGCTAAGATTCAACAAGGGGGGAAATTTGGCGGGATTGGTGTAGAAACCGAAGTGATAGACAGTTTCCCGGTGGTTATTTCAGTTTGGCAAAATCAACCCGCAGATATAGCCGGAATTAAAGTGGGCGACATCATTAAAACGATAGATGGCAACTCTACTAAAGACCGAACTCAAGAAGAGGTAGATAAATTTTTGGTGGGGCAACCACAAAGTAAACTCACGTTGCAAATAGAAAGAAGAACGACCAACGATAACCAAACCCTTTCGCTCGATTTAGTGCGACAAGAGATTCAGGAAACCAGTGTTCCCTTTTACGGAATGATAACCCCCGAAGTGGGATGTATTAAACTCAAAATTTTTAACGAAAATGCAGGGAAGGATGTAAAAGATGCTTTTGACAGTTTAAAGCGAGCTAACCCGGGGATGAAAGGAGTAGTCATTGATTTAAGAAGTAACCCCGGGGGGCTGTTACATGAAGCTGTGAACATTGTGAATGTGTTTGTACCCAAAGGGCAGTTAGTAGTTACCACTAAGGGAAAAGTGGCCGAGTGGAATAATTCTTTCAGCACTTTGAACGAACCGAGTGATACAAAAATTCCTTTAGTACTCATTACTAATTCTATGTCGGCATCGGCCTCTGAAATTTTATCGGGAACTATGCAAGACCTTGACCGAGGAGTTGTGATAGGGCAGCGCACCTACGGCAAAGGATTAGTGCAAGTAACCAAACCGCTCAGCTATAACACCATGCTGAAAGTAACCACCGCCAAATACTACATTCCTTCCGGTCGCTGCATACAGGCACTTATTTATGCCGAACATAATCCGGATGGAAGTGTAAAGCGCGTACCCGACTCACTCAAAACGGAGTTTCATACCAGAGATGGTCGTATCGTTTGGGACGGTGGCGGTATAGATCCGGACGTTCCAATAGCAAAAGAAGAACACAGTAAAGTGGCAGAAGCTCTTTACACCAAACATTACATTTTCGACTTTGCAACACAATATTCTTTACAGCACCCTTCTATCACTGATCCGGCAACATTCAAACTAACCTCGAAGGACTTTAATGATTTTGTAGCCTACGTTAAAACGAAGGACTGGAGCTATCAAACGGAAACGGAGTTGCAATTAAATGCACTGAAAGATGCGGCTACCGATGAAAAATATTTTGATGCAGTACAGGAGGAATATAACGTGATACGCAAAAAAATAGATGAAGATAAAGAGCAGGATCTCATTAAACACAAAGAGGAAATAATTGCAATACTGGAGAACGAGATAGTTGGTCGCTATTATTATGTTTATGGTAAAACAAGGAAGAGCTACCAGAATGACCGCGAGGTTGCCAAGGCGATAGAACTGTTGAACAATCCCACCGAATATCAGAACTTACTGACGGTTAAGAAATAATTGCTTAAAGCCCGTTGAAAGAAATGCCCACGGTAAATTCATTAGCCTGAGGTCCGCGATCCTTTTTGAAAACGCCAAGAATGCTGTAGAAAGCCGTAATATTAAAACTGCTGTATCCAATCCTTAGTGT
Source organism: uncultured Chitinophaga sp. (assembly GCA_964597415.1). Classification (GTDB taxonomy): domain Bacteria; phylum Bacteroidota; class Bacteroidia; order Chitinophagales; family LD1; genus Bog-950. The sequence continues at coordinate 538 of CAZQYO010000345.1, read as the reverse complement.
AGGACCTATACGAAAAAGATTGAAATCAGGAAACCTTCTCTCTAATTCTACCTTCGTTACTCCACCAATCTTTGTTTTGGTTTTTGTGTGCGCATCTACCCTGATACCGGCTTTAAAGCCTATGGTAAATTTCCATATTTGGTCTAATTTGTCGGGGTTGGTTTTGATGCGGAATTCAAGGGGAATATCCACGTATTGCAGCGCAATCTTATTCACTTTGTAATTACCTGAATTTTCTAACGGCTCAAAGTGTACCCCTACGGAATCCTCCACCAATTTATGCCGACTGTAAATATTAGAAGAACTGTAGCCGATTCCCGGAGCAAAGCTAAAACGAGAGTGCTTGATGCGAAAATCATAATAGAAATAGATATTGATACCACGCGAATACCACTTGGTTTGCAGTCCATTCATACCGGCACTATTCTTATTGTAAATCCAATTGCTTCCCAACAAATCAACAGCAAAGCGATCTTTCGAGAACTTCGAAAACTTCTTTTCGTTAGCGTTTTTCTGATCTATTTGTTCTTGGGTTAAC
>CAZQYO010000344.1:0-3127 GCA_964597415.1 uncultured Chitinophaga sp. | reverse complement strand
AGTTGCGCAGTGCATTTTCTAACAAAATGCGAATGGAAAAAGGCAATTTGCGAATCACAAACCCTTGTTTCTCTAATTCAGGGAGACTGTAATAATTGTAATTCCCCTCCTTGAGTTTTAGCACTCTTTTTACGTTGAATACATCCTTTTCCATAGCCATGTTTAAAATTCTTCTTTAACTATTAATTGTTTATCAATACCCAGATTTAGTAATTGTTTCTCGATGGCATCCATCATCGGAGGAGGGCCACATACGTAAACGTGCTTGTGCAAGTCAATATCACATTGTTTCAGAAAATCTTCGGTAATAAAACCTTGCGCATATTCATCGACCTTTTCACCGGACAAAATGTTGATGAAGTTCTTCCCTAATATCTTTTTGAATTCCGCTTCATTGATAATATCGGCTTTTGCTTTATTGGCAAAAATAAGTTTGCTGTTTCCGATTTCATTTTTGGAGTGGAGATGTCGGAAAATAGCAATAAAAGGAGTAACACCGGCACCACCTGCTATAAAAACACCTTCTCCTTTGTAGCCTATAGTTCCCCACGGGTCGCCAAGAACCAATTCATCATTTGGCTTCAGGCTCAACAACTCGTTGGTAACTCCCTTGTGCGAAGGATAAGTTTTGATGGTGAACTCTAAGTAATCATCATCAGGCAGACAAGTAAAGGTAAATGGCCTCAATTCCTTTTGCCATCCCTCTTTGTTGATGGCTATATCTGTGGCTTGACCGGGGTTAAAAGAATATGCTTTAGGCTTTTCTAGAACAATACGCAGCACATCGTGGGTGGCCTTTTCCACTGATTTTACTTTCACTATACTTTCCATGAATTTAGATTTTAAAACCCTTATAAGATGAATGCTTACTAAAATGTAAGCAGCAGTATGTTCATTTCTGTAATGTGCTATTTCCTAATAATGGAGAACTACGAACTGTTCTCGGTTAACTCATGCAAGATAAAAAAACATACTTCCTCATCAAAAACAATAAAGCACCACAAAAGTTTTGAAGGGTTGATGATTTAAAAATTGGAGCGGTAGATAGAAAAAAAATGAGCAGATACAAACAGATGGGGCAAGAGGCGTGGCACAAAAAATCAGCCATAAGATTCAATGGTCTGTTTCGGCTCATCTCCCATTCAAAAAAAATTTTGTGTCATAATGAATAGAATACAGAGAGAAGCATTTATTGGATATGCCGGTAAGCGATTATCGCTAACTAAACCTCACATTTTCCAAAGGTCTCCCCAAAGTCGCTGACCACCATCCACGTAAACAGTTTCACCGGTAATGTATTTGGCCATGGGGCTGCAAAGAAATAAGGTGAGCCAGGCTACTTCATCAGTAGTGCCCAACCGTTTGGCAGGGATGACCTCTTCAATTCCTTTTAGAAACTCCGGCTCGTAGTTTTCAAGTCCGGTTGATTGAATGATGCCGGGAGCTACGGCATTTACCTAAATACCATACCGGCTCCACTCTACCGCTAAGGTCTTAGTCAGGTTATCTACTCCGGCACGAGCTGCACCGGTGTGTGCCATAGCCGGAAACCCGCGAAACACATTGGCAATTATATTCACAATTCTGCCTTCCTTTTGGGGGATGAAGAAATGCTTGGCCAGCGTTTGGCTAACATACCAAGTGCCATTGAGATTATTATTGATCACAGCATTCCATCCTTTAATTGCAATGTCCTCAGCAGGCGAAGGGAACTGCCCTCCGGCATTATTGATAAGGACATCAAGGCGACCTTCGCAGTCTTTAATGTTTTTTGCCACCTGTTCTACTTGCGCCACCTCGCGAATATCTAATACCACATAGCGACAATTGCCCAAAGCAGAGAGCGACTGCAACGCACTTTTCAACTTCTCTTCTTTCCGCGAAGCGATAATCACTTTGGCTCCCAGGGTGAGCAGTTGCGCGGCAATCGCATATCCGATACCGCTACCGCCTCCGGTTACTAAAGCGACCTTGTCTTTAAATAAATCTGCCTGAAACATATTTACGATTTAAAAGGAATGTGAAGCATAGCACGGGTCTCCTCAATAGTGGCCACTTCTTTGCCCAACATACGCACTAAGCGGGCACCGGCATCTACTAATTCCCCATTCGATTTGGCCATTTCGCCTTCGGGCAAATAAAAGTTATCCTCTAAGCCTACGCGGATGTGCCCATCAATGGTGATAGCCGCAGCTATCAGTTGCCATTGTTTGCGGCCTATGCCTATCACCTGCCAGTGCGAGCCTTCGGGAACCGAGCCGGCCTGATGTAAAAGATTACGAGTAGAAATAGGGATACCGCCCAACACCCCCATGACAAAACTGAACATAAACGGCTTTTCCAATATTCCCATATCAATCAGCGGCATGGCGTTGTTGATGTGACCATTATCAAACACCTCCATTTCGGGCAGCGTGCCCGCCTCTTTCATTTTCTCTAAGTAAAATTTAATGTCACTGAAAGGGTTTTGGAACACAAAGTCATGATAAAATTCCTTCGTTTTAGAAGAGTAAATACCGTAGTTCATTGACCCCATGTTCAACGCTGCCATATCGGGTTTTAATGCGGTGATATGCTGAATCCGCTCTTCGCGGCTAAGCCCCACCGCCCCGGTGCTATAGTTGAGAATAACATTGCCGCAGTGGGCGCGAACCGCTTCCCCTATTTGCCGGTAGGTTTCAATATCATAAGCCGGTAATCCATCGGGCTGGCGGGCGTGAATGTGCAACACGCTGGCTCCGGCCTCTACAGCTCTTTTGCCTTCCAAAGCAATTTCTTCAGGAGTGTAAGGGATGTACGGACATTGCTCGCGTCTGGCGAGCACCCCGGTGAGGGCAGCGGTGATTACTATTTTTTTTGCCATGCTTTTTAATGGGTTGATAAGTTAATGAGTTGATGGACGGATGTGTTTAGGAACACGAATTTAACGGATTGACGGTATTCTTATACCCCGCTAAAGAAAGTGTAATCCCACTTAGCAGTGTTTTCGCTCACAAACAGACGACTCTCTACGAGTTTGATGATAATACTAAATCGCATTTAAATACTTGGCGCCTTACTGCGCCCATCTTGGGCATATCACTCTCCCACGGGCGTTCGTGCTGTAGCACTTCTTTCAAAAAGACCT
>CAZQYO010000343.1:0-3128 GCA_964597415.1 uncultured Chitinophaga sp. | reverse complement strand
GGAAAGATGGACGTGACACAGATGCTCACTCACTTGAACGATGCTTTTCGGGTGGCTCTTGGGATGAAAGCGGCAGAGGATACGTCCAACTTTTATACTCACTATATTAAATTTCCGGTGGCAGTTTATCTTTTACCATCTTGGCCCAGAGGTGCAGCCACCGCCCCTGAAATGGCGCAAGAAGCCGGGGGCAGTAAACCACGCGATTTTTATACCGAATTGGAATTTCTAAAAAAGATGATAGACATCTTTGACGAGCGGGAGGAATTAAAATTAAAACCACACCCCTTGTTTGGCCAACTCAGTAAAAAGCAGTGGATCGCCTTATTCGTAAAGCATCTGGATCACCATCTCAAACAATTCGGAGTATAAGCGCTAACATTGTATCATCTCACAACAAAATTACAGCGACCTTATGAAGTTAGATATTTTGGCAGTAGGCGTGCATCCCGATGATGTAGAATTAGGCTGTGGCGGTACTCTACTAAAACAAACTAAAAAAGGAAACAGTGTTGGCATACTCGACTTAACTGAAGGAGAGTTGGGGACTCGTGGAGATTCTAAGACCAGACTGAAAGAAGCAAAGGCTGCGGCTCGTATTCTTGGTATTGCCGATAGAGTGAATCTCGGCTTTGAAGATGGTTTCTTTACGAATGACAAAGCACATCAGTTAGAAGTGATACAGATTATCCGCCAATATCAGCCGGAAATAGTTTTTGCCAATGCGCATTACGACCGCCATCCCGACCACGCCCGCGCGGCAGAGTTGGTTCGCGATGCCTGTTTCCTTTCAGGGCTGGCAAAAGTGGAAACCACTTGGAAAGGAGAAAAGCAGAAAGCCTATCGCCCACGGGCAGTATATCACTACATACAAGCCATCCATGCCGAGCCGCATTTTGTTGTAGATATTACTCCTTTCTTTGAAAAGAAAATGAAATCGGTGCTGGCTTACCGGTCACAGTTCTACAATCCAAAGAGCAAAGGAAAAAGCACCTTTATCTCCTCTCCGGAGTTTATGGAATTTGTAAAAGCAAGGGCTGTTCATTTCGGAGTTCCAAGCGGAGTGAAGTATGCCGAAGCCTTCACCGTGAATAAGACACCTCGCGTTGAGGACATTCTCCAACTGTACTGATGCTGTTTTTACTCGGAGGGGAATAAAAGAAGTGCTGATTACTCCTTATCAAAATCATTCTTATAACCCGCTATCTTCAATTCGCGAATACTGTTCTGAACTTTGCTCTTCAGTTCGTTTTTGTAATTGAATAATTTTGAAGCGACTTTATTATCGAATGAAGCAATAATCTGTGCTGCTAATATGCCGGCATTTTTTGCTCCGTTTAGTGCTACTGTAGCCACAGGCACTCCCGAAGGCATTTGTAAAATAGAGAGTACCGAATCCCAACCATCTATAGAGTTGGACGACTTAATAGGCACTCCGATGACAGGGAGGGTAGTCATGCTGGCCACCATGCCCGGCAAGTGCGCTGCACCTCCGGCTCCCGCAATGATTACTTTCAGTCCGCGCTCTCGAGCACCTTCGGCATATTCTACCATGCGTTCCGGTGTGCGATGCGCACTTACAACAGTCAGTTCAAACTCTACTCCCAAATAGCCAAGAATTTCTGCGGCTTCTTGCATTACTTTCAAATCGCTGTCGCTGCCCATAATAATACCTGCTAATGGAGTGCTCATGTCTATTGTTTATTTGCTGTAAAACTACTATTCAGAAATTACTTTCAGCGTGTTCTTTATCAGCACTGCTTTCTCCAGTAATTCCTCCCTGTTATTCCCCAATATGGTCACATGCCCCATCTTTCTACCGGGTTTGGTTTCGTGCTTGCCATATAAATGTACATACACTCCTTTCATATTCATAACATCTTCTAATCCCGCATATTTCACGGGGCCATGATAACTTGCTTCGCCAATCAGATTCAGCATCAGCGTAGGCTTGATAATATCGGTATTGCCCGGAGCAAAATTTTGCAATATGCGCATCTGCATATCGTATTGAGAACAATAATTCCCTTCAATGCTTTGATGGCCGCTGTTGTGCGCACGCGGTGCGGTTTCATTTACCAACATGCTACCACTCTTATCTAAGAACATTTCTACCGCAAAAATACCCGGACTGTCAAGCGCTTTTGCTACATCAGTAGCTAATTGTTGCGCTCTAAGGATATGGTTCTGATTTAACTGCGCGGGGCAAAGCAGGTAATCTACCAAATTATATTTCGGGTCAAAAACCATCTCTACCGGAGGATACACTGCAGTTTCCCCGCTTTCGTTTACAGCTACAATCACTGAAATTTCCTTGTCAATATTGACCAATTTCTCCAGCACGCTTGGCGCATCGAATGCTTTATGAAAGTCTGCATCGCTTCGCAGAATTTCAACACCCTTGCCATCATAGCCTCCACTGCGCAACTTTTGAACTGCCGGAAGGAAATCGAAAAAATTGTTCAACTCATATTTTTGCTCCAACAAATGAAATTCAGAAGTGGCGATGTGGTGATCTTTGTAGAATTTTTTTTGCAGCCCCTTGTCTTTAATGATTTTAAGCGCAGCAGGACGAGGGTAAATTTTCAACCCTTCTTCTTCCAATTTAAAAAGAGCTTCGAGATTCACATGCTCAATTTCGATGGTAAGCACATCCACTAATTTTCCAAAGTGGTACACTGTATTGTAGTCTTTGATATCGCCTTCTACAAAATAATGGCAGAGCGAAGAGGCCGGTGGATTGCTGCCCGACTCCAGCACATAAGTTACCACCGGATAATTAGCTGCACTTTGCAGTAACATACGGCCTAACTGCCCGCCACCCAATATTCCGATTCGTAATGCTTGAGCCATATTCTCTCTCTATTTACCTCCCGACAATTCTACAAGTTGTTCGTGAATTTTTTGCACTTGGATTCTTAAATCTTCTCTTCCCTTATCATTCACAATTACAAAGTCAGCCAATTTAATTTTTTCCTCTTCGGGCAATTGATTTTTCATCCGGGCTTGTACTTCCTCAACACTCACTTGATCGCGCTCACATACTCTTTGCAGCCGAACAGCCAGCGGGGCAGTTACAACAATCAGCTTATCCAAATACTTATACGAGCCGGCTTCAATCAACAAAG
>CAZQYO010000342.1:0-3136 GCA_964597415.1 uncultured Chitinophaga sp. | reverse complement strand
TGGAGGGAGCCAAATCCTTAGCGGAAAAATTGTTGCGTACCTTGCACAAATACTCAAAAAGCGCAGTGGCCGTAGGCTGTATTTCAAAGTAAGGCGAATGTAAATATTTGCCGAAGCGCTTGCGGTCGAGCGCATCCATTGATTTAAACGCAGTAATCATTTTACTGAAACGCATCGGGGCGACTTTACTGTAAACCTATTATTTTTTTCGCCTTTTGTGAAAATTTATTGCATGGCTGTTTAATGTCTTTTCAGAGGGAACCCCGGCCGCTTCGCGCTCCGTCAATCAATCGAAATCAGAAAAAAAGGGCAAAAAATGTTATTGCAGATAGACCTCTCTATTTTATACACCTAAGGCGTGAAATAACCTGATAGGAGGAATAGATTTTAATTTCGGTTCGGATAAATTCTTGAATTGCGAATGTAAGGGAAGTAGCTTCGAGAAAGTAACGTAGGAAGTTTGCGAAAAGAGAAAGTAAATTCACTGCTATCGCGAGCAAGGCTGCTCTCACTTTACCACCACATCTACAATTTCCACTCTTCTTTCTAAAGCGGCAGCAGGGCTGTAAACCGAATTGCGGACATCTTCCCGGTTGTCGCTGATTTTTGAGGAAGCGGTTTCCTCTCCGAATGATTCATTTTTCAAAATCAATTGCCCCGCAGCGATGAACGGAAGCAATATTCCTTCGCGGTAGTGAAAGAAATAATTGCGAAGCGAGGCCACTCTTCTATCTCCCAATCGGAGATTGTATTCATTGAAGTTGAGCGGAGAACAGTATCCCTTTATCGTCACCTCTACCTTGTTGCCGGCTTGCAGTATATCTGTCAGTTGGGAGGCAAACGCTACTAAGTAGTGAAATCCTTCATCTACTTTGTCTGTAAAAAGAGATTCTATTTCTTCTTCTGCTTTTTGCTTGGCGGCTCCTTTCAATCCTTTCGTGAACTCTCTTTCATATTCATTAATCTGTGCCGTGTATGCCTCGTAGGTTTCTTTGTAATCTAATATCGTAGTATCACTCATTGTTCGCGCATCCGGCTCGTCATTGTGGAAATAAAGCCTCACCGGGAGTTTCTGTTTTATGTTCTTTATTTTCTCGTCAATAAAAGTTTTGGACAGATCTGTTGAACCGGTTGTTGGTGTAATTGGTATAGTAACGGTATCTGCTATGGCAGTACTCGAAGGAGTATTGCTTTTCTGCACTTTCTTGTTCGTCACATAAGCATAAATATCATTACAGCAGGTTTCTGCCTCAATAAAATAGGAGCCTTTGCGGTTAGAAGTGATATAGGCTTTGGAGTTGTCTAAGGCAAGGGAGTAGTACAAATCGTTTTGAGCGGTGTTGATGGGCGACATTAAATTTTGCGGCAAAGTCCAGTGATTATATTCCCCTTCGGATGTGAAAATATCGTACCCTCCAAAACCATAATGCCAGTCGGAAGAAAAAAACAGCCGATGGAAATTGATGTCATAAAATGGAGTGACTTCATTGCCCTGCGTATTGATAGCGCTGCCGGCATTTATGGCCTCAGCATAAGTTCCATCTTTATTTTTTTTGCTGACCCAAATATCTAAGCCTCCCTGACCACCGCTCCGGTCTGAAACAAAAAACAAAACCTCGTTGCCTTCCTTGTCATAACCTACCGAAGGCTGCGTGTTGGTAGCGGTAGGGAGGTTGATGCGGTCACTCAACTTTTGAGCAGGTTGCCATTTGTAGTCTTCATAAACACTCAAATAGATATCGCAGCGTGAAGGGCTTTTGCCGTTGGACTCACACTGCGTGAAGAAAAAATTTCTTGAGTCCGGAGAGTAAGCTCCATTCCCTATATGCATTTCTGGGTTTGCTCCCTTGGGCATAAATATTTCCTCCGGTGTGGGCGGTTGGTTATAGATACGCACTTTGTAATCTTCTTTTTTGTCGTCAGTAGAAATATTTCTCAACGCAGAAAACTGAAGCTTATCGGGAAATACATGAATGGCATTAAACTCCGATTGCTCGGTATTCACCTCTTTGCCGAGGTGTTCAATTTTCACTGAATCATTTGTTTGCCGGTGATCGAGCACCCAGGCACAGGCTTCTAATTCTTGCTGGCACTTTGCAGAGTAATAATCCTTCTTTCGGTATTTTGCTCTAAACTTTCTTAACTCGCGAATGGCTTCATTTGTTTTGCAATCGCAGGTGCTGCGCAACATTTCACCTAACCAGAAATACGCCAATGGAAATTCATTGCTTTTATCGAGCCGGGTTACTTCGCGATAGGCCGATGATGCGCTTTGGTAATCGTTAAATAGGCGCAACGCCTCGGCATATTTAAAGTTAAGCGCGGTGTTCTCTCCATCCTTCTTTAACGCATTCTTATAATACAGCGCAGAGGCGTAGTAATCTCCCTCCGAAAATTTAGCATCCCCCGCCTTTGTCCATTGATTGACTGTTTGTGCGGGAGCCGAAAGGTTGCCTATGACGGAGCACAAGAACAGTAAAGCATACGGCAGGTGCCCGGCATTAAACATTTGTCTTTTGATTTTACTTTTCATCAAAGAAACGATGGGCAAACAGGTTTACTAATCTTTTTCACTTTGGAGATAATGTATATCACACTCATTTCAAAACCTCCGTTATAGCGGCTCGCCACTTTTAGTTTGGTAAAGTTTATATCGTAACTCATGTTGAATTGCAGGTTATCAAAATCTACTCCGGCCATCAACCAACCGGCATCTACAATTCTACCATATACCCCCAGATTCAATGCTACAGTGTGAGGTATTTTTACCGGTAAATGATATTTCACATGAGTGCCTAATAGAAATTCCTGTTTTACATCTTGCCGCTGAAACATGAATTCGGGAACCAGATCAAAGCGGGCTGAAACTTTTATCTGTGCCCGGGCATGCACTGTAAAGCGCGGATCTAACTTAACCGTATTATCGTTGTAAAAAGATTGGTGCGGTTGATTGAGGTGCATCACGGAAAATCCGAAAGTAATATTAGTGCGCTCGGTTTTATCCCAGCGATAGGCAATACCGGAGCCGAGGTCAAAGAAATTAATTTTGGTATTGCTGAAATTTTCATCAATAGCAATGTTCGGGTCAAACGAATCACCATTCCATTGATTATCAAAATTCAACTTATCATAGCTG
>CAZQYO010000341.1:0-3149 GCA_964597415.1 uncultured Chitinophaga sp. | reverse complement strand
GAAAAAGTTTTTGACTACAAAGGTCTGGGCTTGCAAACCATTGAGTCTTTACTCGCCTTTGATTTCCCGGTAGTGATGGGTTCGGTGCTGTTTGTTGCCTTTGTATTTGTGGTGATGAATATTTTCACTGACATTCTCTACTCCTTGCTCGATCCGCGCGTTACGGTAAATAACTGAGCCATGCTTCGCACCGTATTTCTCATTGGCTTTATGGGCGCAGGCAAAACCAGCCTCGGCAAACGTTTAGCTCCGCGACTACAACTTGATTTTATAGATTTAGATGAAGCAGTGGCCAAGCGTTACGAAGTAGAAAAAGTGCAGTTTTTGATTAAAGAAAAAGGGGTTGATTTTTTTAGAAATGCGGAAACCGAAACATTGCAAAGTCTTGATGTCTCCGGCAAATTGATAGCTGCCGGTGGAGGCACTCCCTGCTTTTCTGACAACATGGAATGGATGAAAGCGAGAGGTTTAGTCATCTATATAAGCGTAGATGAGAAGACGCTGTTAAATCGTTTACTGCAAACCAATCTTGAAGAACGCCCTTTGCTGAAAGGAGCAGATGAAACTGCTCTTCGCGACTTTATTCATCTCACCTTACAAGAACGCCTCCCCTATTACCGGCAGGCATCCCTCACTTATAATCCGCTAAAGCAAAAGCCGGAGGAACTAATAGAGGCGATTCGCACCGCGATAATCTAATTCAAGATCATTCAGGAATCTCCCCATGCTGAAAGTGGCTTGTATCCAAGTTCTGCCGTTAATCAGAGGAGAAGATAAAAACAGATTTTACACTAACGACCCACGTATAGCATTTCAGACACCCTATAATTCTCCTTATCCATAGCTGCCATTTTTATTAGAATCCATCCCCGTCCAGCATATTGCCGAGGCCACCTAACACACTGCCTTCCTCTTTGCGCTTGCCAAACTGTGGCGAATACTGAATAATACGCGAAGCCAAACGCGAGATAGGCAAGGTCTGAAGCCAAACCTTACCGGGGCCACGTAACACAGCAAAAAAGAAACCTTCTCCACCAAAGAAAGTATTGCGAATACCGCCTATCAATTGTATATCAAAATCAATATCCTTAGTATAGGCGACTACACAGCCGGTATCAATGTGAAGAACTTCAGCCGGGGCTAATTCGCGCTCCATGATATGCCCGCCTGCATGAACGAAGGCCATGCCATCTCCTTCCAATTTCTCCATAATAAACCCTTCGCCACCAAAAAGACCGGTGCCCAATCTTTTCTGAAAATTAATTCCTACAGACACGCCTTTTGCAGCACATAGAAAGGCATCTTTCTGAGCAATTACTTTGCCCTCTAACTGCTGTAAATCGAGCGGGATTATTTTACCGGGGTAAGGAGAAGCAAAAGCTACTCTTGCTTTACCGGAGCCGGTGTGAGTAAAGGCGGTCATAAACAAACTCTCCCCCGTCAATACCCGCTTGCCTGCCGAGAGTAACTTGCCAAATAAGCCGTCACTATCCTTACTGCCATCGCCAAATATGGTTTGCATCTGCACACTGTTGTCCTTATACATAAAAGCCCCTGATTCGGCAATGACGGTTTCTTGTGGGTCTAACTCTATTTCTACACATTGCATTTCTTCTCCAAAAATGCGATAGTCTATTTCTTGATTACTTCTCATGGTTGGTAATTTTTGAGTGTCAAATATAGCGGATGAAAAAAAAGTAGTAAACACTAAGCGCAACAAATGATTTTTACAAGGAGTAATTGATTCTCCTCTATTTTCAATTTTCAACACCCTGCGTATCTTTTCTGCGCACCATTTATATTTATATTGTTGCCCTTAAAACAATACTACATGACACAACTTAAATGGATTTTACCGCTTGCCTTTTTAGCGACAATGATTGGGGGCTGCCCTTATAGCAGCGAGGTGCCTATTGATTCCCCTTCTGTAAAAGCAGAAGAGGCGCTATTGGGGAAATGGGAACCGAAAACATCGGAGAGTGTTTATACCGTATCAAAATCTGATGACTACACTTATCATATTTAGAAGAAATCGAAAAAGCCGGATGACAACACTTCTTACACCGCATATCTTAGTAATGTTGGGGGCGAACAGTTTCTAAACCTGCGCGAAGACGGACAAAGCTCAAAGTCCTATTATTTCTACAAACTAAAATTAAGCCCCACTGGGATGAAAGTCACGCTGACTCCAATTACCGAAAATATAGATGAGAAATTTGAATCTTCGGCTGAGTTGAAAACCTTCATAGAAAAGAATAAAAATCTGAGCTTTTTTTTCGACAAGAATGAAGACGAGTACATCAAGACGGAATAAACGCTGCGCTTATAAATAAAAAATCCCGCCAAGGGCGGGATCCTCTCTCACGAAATTAGTGTGTCTTTTATTTAAAATTCATCTCCGAATTCCTCATTGGAAGGGGCGGAGTCATCTTGAAAATCGTTCACATTAAAATCAGGCCGTCTGATAAATTCTTCGGTGCTCAACTTAATCAAGTTTAAGCGATCTAAGCGAAAGGAACGATATTCATTTCTAAGATGGCAGAAAGCAACTAAATGTCGTTTTCGGTCTTTGAATACAAGAGCCATCGGTTCGATGTTTCGGAGAGTAACTCCTTTTTCACGCGACTCATATTCTATGCTACTGAGCTTGCAGTGAGCAATCGCATTGATAATGGTATTTAAAAGGTTTGGAGAGTAGTGCATTTGCTTTCTCTGCAAAGGAGAATTTCGAGTGTAAGTAGAACTTTCAGACATGGGTTAAAGGTTGTAGGTGTAGCACGAAGATATATTTTCAAATATATCGAACAAAATTTTACCTCAATTTATTTTAACGAAGTTTCCGTTAAATCCTTTAGAACAGTAGATTGGAAACATTTGCAACAAGTGCCGGTTTCCTGATTTACCCCGTATATACAAATAAATCATAACTGAGAAAGCGTCTGCTCCAGCAGGGAAATCTTCTTCACCGCATCTTCCTTTTTGCGTTGCTCACTTTCTACCACCTGAGGTGGGGCAGAGGACACAAAGCGCTCATTCGATAATTTTTTATCCACAGATGCCAAAAAGCCGCGCATGTATTCCAACTCCTTTTGGAGCTTTATCTTTTCTGCTTCCATATTAGTTTCTTCACCGGTGACGACATAAAACTG
>CAZQYO010000340.1:0-3165 GCA_964597415.1 uncultured Chitinophaga sp. | reverse complement strand
TTTTGATGTTCTTATCTACAAACACATTGGCTACATCAATCGCTTCATTTAAAAGCCCTCCCGGATTTCCGCGCAGGTCAAATATCAGTCCTTTCAGTTTTCCTTTGCTCTCTAAACTTTGCAAGGCATTCTTCACTTCTGCACCCGCTCGTTCAGTAAAATTGCCTAAGCGGATATATCCAATTTTATCATTCACCATTCCAAAATACGGTACGTTCTTAATCTTAATTTCCTCGCGAGTCATTTTCACGGCAATATCCTCTTCACTTCCATCCGCCTTCAATCTTCTTATCTTTACGCTCACCACTGTTCCCGGCTTTCCTTTTAATAAAGCACTCACTTCATCAGTGCGAAGTCCTTTAGCCGATTTTCCTTCTACTTCGATAACCTTGTCACCTGCCCTAAGCCCGGCCTTATCTGCCGGAAAACCTTCATAAGGCTCGGTCACCATCACCCATTCTCCCCGCACTCCGATAATGGCGCCAATTCCACCATATCTCCCGGTAGTTTGCAAGCGGTATTCGTCCATATCTTCTTCGGGAATATAATCGGTGTAAGGGTCAAGACTGTTCAGCATTTGATCAATGCCGGAGTGCATCAACTTTTCGGGGTTCAGGGTATCTACGTAAAAGGTATTAAGCTCCTTATACAGCGTAGTAAAAATATCGAGGTTCTTGGTAATCTCGAAGTAGTTGGTATTGGTAAAGGCAAAGGTGACAAACAAAATGACCGCCAGTCCACCGCCTAATAAAATTTTCTTGTATCGCTTCATCTAAGTTCTTCAGGTAAGGATGTAAACATAAACCTTAACGCTCAGATGGCGAAATAGTGATAATTCCACATCGGTCATTTATATCATTTTATGAAAACCGCTAAGGCACCGGATCGTATCCGCTACCGCCCCAAGGATGGCAACGCGAAATTCTTTTTACGGCCATCCACCCACCTTTAAAAGGGCCGTATTTCCGAATGGCCTGCATCCCGTATTCAGAGCATGTAGGGGTATAGCGGCAGGATGGGGGAAGTATGGGAGAAATAAAATTTTTATACAGCCGGATGAGCAGAATAAAAAATTGACCGATAAGGCGAGAGATAAACTGAAACATAAAATCAGCACGCAAGATACATCGCTATTTATGAATGGATTTATTGAATTTGATATTTACTCTTAATCACCTTGTAAATTGAAGAGCTTGCTTCCCCTCATTCGCCCCATAAACTTGTATGGGGAAAAATCGGCAGCACTTCAATACCCACTGCTTTCTCAAGCCACGGTATGGGCGTTGGAAGGAGTAATACCGCGTTCTAAATCCTTGTTTTTTAAGTTCAGTCGTAAATCCTGAGAGAAGGCATAGGATCAATATTCAAAACAGTAGAGGGATTAACCTCCGAAAATTTTCCGGAAAATGGGGTTAGCTTCCTTTATGCCAAGCCGGGGTTATGTTTTGGGGTGACCTGTTTCAGTTCTACGCTAAGCCAGATTTGACTCAGATGGAGTAGGATAAAACCAAAAATGCAAATTTTAAATATTTGGCGCCTTACTGCGCCCATATTCGGCACATCACTCTCCCACGGGCGGGCGTGCTGTAGCGCATTTTGCGAGCGAACAAAATGAATCTGCGAATTTTAATGATTGTCGGAATATCTTTGCGGATAATCATGTTAGAATAAAAGACATCTTCTATTATCTTTAAAACATGAATCCATTTCTATTAGCTGCGGTCACGGTGTTTTGTTTTATGACTGCTTTGTTTCTGATAGCTGTTATGACCAAAGATAACGGAGTAGTGGATATCGGTTGGGGAATCGGATTTATGCTTGTGGCGGCTGTGACGATGGAAAACAGCGGCACACTTTTTCCCAAGCAAAAACTCCTAATGTTTTTAATAGTGATGTGGGGGCTAAGGCTGGCCTCGTATATCTGCATTCGCAATTGGGGCAAGCCTGAAGATTTTCGCTACGCCCAATGGAGAAAGCAGTGGGGCGATAAAGTGTTGGTCAATTCTTTTCTCCGGATTTTCATGCTTCAAGGGTTCATTATGCTGGTGATGTGTTTGCCCATTATCATCGTCAACTCCACTCCCAGAACTCTCGATCTGAAATCTCTTTACCCGATAGGTGGCGGGCTTTGGGCTATTGGCTTTTTCTTTGAAAGCCTGGCCGATTTACAAATGTTTTACTTTAAAGATAATGTGGCGCACGAAGGTCACATTATGAATAAAGGCTTGTGGAAATACTCGCGGCATCCCAACTATTTTGGCGAAGCACTGATGTGGTGGGGCATCTTCATTGTATCTATCCCGTCCGGCTATTGGTATTTCACTGTATGGTCACCTGCGCTTATCACGTTTCTATTATTAAAAGTTTCAGGAGTTACGCTGCTCGAAAAAAAGTATGAGGGAAACGATGCTTATTCCGATTACAAGCGAAGAACCAGTACTTTCATCCCGTGGTTTCCCAAACAAATATAATTTCACCTTTCACTCATTTTTTTGTGATGAAGAATTATCTGCTTTTCGCTTTTGTTTTAATCAGTTTTGTTTCCCCCGCACGGGATAATTATGCTGATTATCCTAAACACACGGCTAACGATCGCTTGCTATTGATATTTACGCCCGGAACTTCTGCGGAAAGAAAAGCGGCTATTATAGAGGCTTCTCATGTGGTCACTTCATTTACCCACCTCCCTTCACCGGCTCTCACTATTTGTTTTACCCATGATCGGGGCGCAGCAAGTGCCTATTTTGAAACAGTGCCGGAAGTGCAGTTTGTTTCTTTCTTTATCACAGATGGAAAGCATTATGCCGGGGTGTTGAATAAGTTTTTTATAAAAATCACTGATAAAAATTTTGAACCGCTTTTAAGGGAGAAACTAAAACAAACACATCTGACTCATTACCACACCGACAGGTATATACCAAACCTCTATCAGGTAAATATCCCTGCCAATTCAAAGGAAAACACGATTGAGTGGTGCAATAAATTCAGAAATGAAGCCTGGTGTAGTTATGCATCCCCCGACTATTTGGTCAATCCCATTGTTTGTAGCAATGACCCCTATTACAACCGGCAGTGGAGTATCGCTAACACCGGAAGTGTGCTACAGGGACATGGCACTCCCGATGCGGATATGGATGTGGACAGCGCCTGGATGCTGACGACCGG
>CAZQYO010000339.1:0-3180 GCA_964597415.1 uncultured Chitinophaga sp. | reverse complement strand
ATTGACCTCGGTTCGCGTTACCAACTCGGAGGGGGCAATAGTGCTTGGTACAACTTTCAGCTAAGCATTGCCCGCAAATTGGTGTTCAGTAAATGGAAGGAAGCACTCGGAGGAAATATACAATTTATAGTGACAGGGGCAGCCGCCATGCAGCCGCGCTTGATAACCTTATTCTCTGCTGCCGGAGTAAATGTGCTGGAAGGCTACGGACTCACAGAAACTTCTCCGGTGTTATGCGCTAACCGCATGGATGAGAAAGAACGCTGCATCGGTACAGTGGGGATCCCAATTCCCGGAGTAGAAGTGAAACTTGCGGAAGATGGAGAAATAATTGTTCGCGGGCCAAACATTATGAAAGGCTATTACAATCGCCCTGACCTGACGGCCGAAGTGATTGACAAAGACGGATGGTTTCACACCGGTGATATTGGTATTTGGGTTGAAAATTTTGGTCATAAATTTCTGAAGATTACCGATCGGAAGAAAGAACTTTTCAAAACTGCCGGAGGAAAATACATAGCCCCACAGGCGATTGAAAACAAAATGAAAGAGAGCAACTATATAGAGCAAATAATGGTGGTGGGAGGCGATGACAAAAAGTTCATCAGTGCTTTGATTGTGCCTTCTTTCATGAACTTAAAGGAATGGGCAAAAGAGAAAGACTTACCGATAGGGAATAACGAGCAAATAGTGAACAACGACAAAATAAAAGCACTCATCCATCAAGAAATTGAGCACTACAATAAAGATTTCGGCAAGTGGGAGCAGATTAAGAAGTTTGTGCTATTAAGCAACGAATGGACCGTAGAAGGCGGAGAGCTGACCCCCACCATGAAAGTGAAACGGAAAATAATTTACGAGCGCTACGCCCCGCATGTAGAAGAAATGTATAGAGGCGGAAATTAAATAGATTACCAAAAGCTGCTCTTTTTGACCATGCGCTTTTCACTTTGCAGAGGGAATGGCGCTTGCAGAAATAGCGGCTTCTTTGCCTCTGTATAGTTCTACTTACTTCGCAAACAGCGCGCTCTTTGTAAAGCATCTGCTAATTGATCCCCTGTTTTTACTGCTTTTTTCATTGGACAAGCTGCTGTCATTGTGGAAATCGGTCTATCCCTATTTCGGTCTCCCGCTACACTAAAGCATAACTTTGTATCGTTACTGTATAAACCGTTTCATCGGATGTTCAAAAACTCCCTTGCGCTACTTTTTTTCGTCCTTTCCTTTTTGGTAGCTGCTGCCCAGCAGTCGCATGTGTATTTGGATAATGAGCAGGCTTATAAAAAAGGGGTAGAGTTATTTGACGAAAAGAACTACTTAGCCGCCCGTGAAAAATTAGAGGAAATATATACGCAGCAGAAATCCATCACTTCGCATGGCAATGAAGTGTTGATGCAAAATTTAGAGTACTACATAGCTGTTTGTGCAGTAGAAACAAACGACAAGGACGCAGAGAAGCTGCTGCTAAATTACCTGAAGAACTACCACGAAACAGATAAAAGACGAGTGCTGTATTTTTATCTCGGTCGCTACTATTACAATAACAAGCAATACACTGAAGCGATTGACTACTTCGCTAAAGTGAAAATTACAGACTTGGACAACGTACAGATTTACGACTACAAGTTTCAGTTGGGCTACAGCTACTTTACCCGTAAAAAATTTACAGAGGCCAAACCGCTGTTTGCGGCCATTAAGGAAGTAAAAGATAAATACTACTACCCTTCCAATTACTACTACGCCTTTATCTGCTTTTATAATAAGGAGTATGACGAAGCACTGAAATCTTTTACTGAAATAGAAGATTCAAAAATGTATTCCAGTGTTATTCCCTACTACGTGGCTCAGATATACTACCTCAAAAAAGATTATGCCAAATTGACTCCGTACCTCAAAAGGAGTTTAGATAAAAGCGATGTGCTTTATAAACCTGAAATGAAATTTCTGTTAGGGCAGGTTTACTTCCAACAAAGTGAATATGCCAAAGCACTCCCACTGTTAGAGGAATACATCCACAAGAACAGCAAAGTGCAAAAGGAAAATATTTATCAATTAGCCTACTGCCAATATCAAACAGGTGCTTATGATAAAGCCATTGCCAATTTCCAACAACTCAATCTGTTAGATGATACCCTCGGGCAAAATGCTACCTACGCATTAGGCGATTGCTACTTAAAAACTTCGCAAAAGGACAAAGCCCGTTCAGCCTTTCAAAGTGCATCGGGAATGGGATTTGATGCCACCATTCAGCAAAATTCGCTGTATAACTACGGCAAACTTTCGTTTGAATTGGGATACAGCAGCGATGCCATTCAAAGTTTTGAAACTTATCTTGAAAAATATCCGAATGGTACTTATTATGACGATGTGAACGAAATGCTGGCAACTGCTTTAGTGCAAACCCGCAATTATGCCCGCGCGTATCAAATGATGGAGAAGATGAAGATGAGCAGCCCCATGATCAAAGAGGCCTATCAGAAGGTAACTTACTTCCGTGCTATCGAATTATATAACGACAACAAACCGGACGAGGCCTTAGCGTTGTGTGAGAAAAGCCTGAGCAACCCATTGAACCTCGATATTCAAGCACTCGCAACCTACCTGAAAGGAGAAATACTTTTTGGGCAGCAACAATATGCCGCAGCAGCCGAGCAGTATCTGAAGTTTAATCAGATGAGCAATCCTGCCTTAGAAAAAAAGGGAGAAGCTTCCAAACTCCGCTCCTCCTACAATCTGGCCTACTGCTACTTTAAGCAAAAGAATTATCGCGATGCCGAGATTTACTTCGGCTATGCCGCTAATGAATCGGAAACTACCGTAGATGTGAAAGGGAAACAATCCTTACTGCCCGATTTGTATATGCGCTATGGGGACTGCGCATTTGTAACTAAAGATTACTCGAAAGCCATTTCGGCCTATTCCACTATTGTAGAGCAACAATGGAACGGAATGGAGTATGCGCAATTTCAAAAGGGAGTTATTTACGGCTTACAGAATAAAGACGAAGAAAAGATAAGTGCCATGAACGCGCTCATCACCAAGTTTCCCGGTTCTAACTTTGTAGATCGCGCCTACTATGAAATAGGTGAAACCAACTTAGCAAATGGGCAACTACAAGCCGCCCGCATTGCTTATCAAAATGTCAATAATAAGTTTCCCTCAAGCGCTTTCCTACCTAAG
>CAZQYO010000338.1:0-3214 GCA_964597415.1 uncultured Chitinophaga sp. | reverse complement strand
AATCGCGAGAGCCTTTAAACATCATGTGCTCCAGATAATGGGCCAGTCCTGTGGTTTGCGGTGGATCAAACTTAGAGCCGGCTTTTACCGCTATCAGTGTCTGGATACGGGGGGCATCTTTGTTTACAGAGAGGTAAACCTTTAATCCGTTAGACAAAGTATAAATGCGGGTATTGAATGGGTCGTTGGGTACTGATACATAAGTAGCCGGAGCCTGTGAAGCCCGCGCAGTAGCTGCCGGCACCGCTCCGGTTATTTTCAAATTAGGAACCGGTTGATTTGATTTTGTTATGGTATTCTGGTTGCGCAGCGATTTATTCTGAGCTTGAGCAGTGCCTATCAGACATAGGAGAGAAAACAGGATGATTTTAAATTTCATATAGCGGAATGGGTTTGAGTGTCAATAATAGGAGGTTAAAGCTAAGGGCGAGCAGTAACAAAATAAATTAAGATATTTTAAATTAATCGTAGTCAAGCTCCAAGCCTAATCGCTGTTGCATTTTACGAATGGCCGGATTTTTCTCCATTAGTCTTTCCATTTTTTCTTTTTCGGTATAGGGCTTCCGCCCGTCTTTTTCAGTTTTATCAGCTATCACCGACATTTCTACTTCGGCACCTACCCGCTTCGAAATAAAGTATTCCATTGCCTTTCTCACCTCATCAAACTGTAGTTTCTGAATATCGCTATACACCTTCAATTCAATTTTCATGTCGGCACTTAACTCGGACTTAAAGGAGGCAAAACTCATTCGCAGCCCTTTCTTATCTTCCGGAATACTGGCAGCATAGCTCTCCCACAATTTCAAAAGGTTTTCTTGATTCAATATCAAAATCTCACCTTCATATTTATCTTCTTCCAGCTCCGCCAATAGACTATCCTCCTCAGGATTTTGCAGTTCTTTATTCAGCAAATCAATGGTCAGTACTTTTTTCCCTTTTGCAATATGGATTGGCGGCTTATTATCCGCATTCCGTCTTGCAGCCGGCACAGAACTTTCCTTTCTTTCATTTTCAGAAGTAGAAAGTGGAGTGACCGCCTTATTAATTACCGGAGTGGTATTTTCTGCGGGTTGGTCTTTTAGCGACTCAACTTTTTTTTTAGATGCATCAGGAACCTCTAACGTCAACACTGAGTTGACGTAACACATTTTAATCAGTGCCAACTCAACCGTAAGCCGTTTATTCTTCGACATCTTATAACTTAAGTCACACTGATTGCCTATGTGGAGACAGTTCACCAAAAAATCGCCTGATGCCAACATGGACTGCTCATTATATTTCTGTTTCAAGGTATCGCTCACCTCCATCAGTTTTAGTGTTTCCCGATCCTTACAGAAAAGCAGGTTTCGGAAATGCTCGCTCAAGCCAAGAATAAAATCATCGCCTTCAAAACCCTTTTTCAGAATTTCGTCAAAAATCAACAACACTTGTGTGAGGTTTTCAGAAAGCAGCGAATCGGTTACTTTGAAAAAATAGTCATAGTCGAGCACATTGAGATTCTCTAACACCGAGGCGTAAGTCAACTTCCCTTCGCTGAAACTCGAAAGGCGGTCGAACATAGACAGCGCATCGCGCATACCGCCATCTGCTTTCTGCGCAATAATGTGCAAAGCATCGGCCTCTGCTTCTATTTTCTCTAACTCACAGATGTGCTGCAAATGATTCACAATCGTTTCTATCCCTATTCTTCGGAAATCAAAAATTTGACAGCGAGAAAGAATGGTGGGAAGAATTTTGTGCTTCTCGGTAGTGGCCAGTATAAACTTACAATATGCCGGAGGTTCTTCTAAGGTTTTCAGGAAAGCATTAAAAGCACCTGCTGAAAGCATGTGCACCTCGTCAATAATATAAATCTTGTATTTGCCGGTTTGAGGAGGAAAGCGAACTTGATCTACCAATGCCCGAATATCATCTACGCTGTTATTAGAAGCGGCATCTAACTCATGAATATTGAAAGAGGAATTGCGCTGAAAAGCAATGCAAGATTCGCATTGGCCGCAGGCTTCAAAATCATCGGTAATTTTTTCGCAGTTAATAGTTTTAGCCAGAATACGGGCAGCCGTAGTTTTTCCAACTCCGCGCGGACCGCAGAATAAAAAAGAATGTGCCAAATGGCCGGTGCGGATGGCATTTTTCAGAGTAGTGGCCACCTGCTCTTGCCCCATCATTTCGCTGAAACGAGCGGGGCGGTATTTTCGAGCACTTACAATATAATCTGCCATAAGTGACAAAAATAGAAAAAGAGTCGAAAGCGGTTCAATCCTTATTCGCAGAGAGAAAATGGTTTATGGAAGGCAAAGCCTGATAGGCTATACACTGCCACCTGAACAGCAGATAAAGTGATTATTGAAAGGCTGAACTAAGTAAAATTAACATGTCCACCTCCTCGGTTTTGCACACAGGTTTTTGCCCGATGGTTATATTTATTCAGGAATTGCAGATGAATTCTGCTTTCAACATGCAGCCATCCGACCTCAATACCAAAAAAATTACCATTTATATCCGCAACATGGTTAGCGATAGCTGCGTCAAAGTAGTACGCTGGGAATTAGAGCGCACGGGCTTTATCCGCGTTCATCACATTGAACTGGGAATGGCGGTAATCAGTTGCAACACTCAGGTGATAGGTCAAGAGGTATTGAATGAGCTGTTAGCACATCACGGATTCGGGCTGATAGACGACCGAGAGTTAAGATTGGTAGAACAAATTAAACAGGCGATTATCCAGTTGATTTTTTGGGGAAATAATACCAATACAATTCTTCGCAACTCCGACTATTTAAGTCAAAAGTTAGGGGAGCCTTATCACACCCTCAGCAAAGTGTTTTCACAGAGAACCGGCACTACGTTAGAGAAGTACATCATTCAAATAAAAATTGAAAAAGTAAAAGAACTGATTTCGTACGGTGAACTCACGCTGAGCGAAATTGCTCACCTGCTTGACTATAGCAGTGTGCAATATTTATCGAATCAGTTCAAGCTGATTACGGGTATTAATGTGCAGGATTATAAGAAGGAGTTTCACCGCAAAAGGATACCGATTAACCAACTACCCTCTTCCTAATCTTATAACTTTTTATAAAAACCTTGTAAC
Source organism: uncultured Chitinophaga sp. (assembly GCA_964597415.1). GTDB lineage: Bacteria > Bacteroidota > Bacteroidia > Chitinophagales > LD1 > Bog-950. The sequence continues at coordinate 120 of CAZQYO010000338.1, read as the reverse complement.
ACCGGTACGAATAAACCGGCACACCTTTGTCATGTCTTAATGAAAAATTTATGGTTATGCTAATAAAGAAGAACATCGCGTTGAGCGATACCGGCTTTGTATTCAACCCTTCCACAGGTG
>CAZQYO010000337.1:0-3227 GCA_964597415.1 uncultured Chitinophaga sp. | reverse complement strand
CTAAAGCCTATAAACAATATGTGAGGGGCGAAACGCTTTCGGGAATTGACAATGAGAGCGTCATCAATTTTATCAACTACCACTTTTCTGCGATTGATGCCTACGATAATATTTACATCATAGCAGCCACACCATTTACCGCTCCATTTGCTCCCACCGGATTGGGCACCTACTATTATTACCTCACCGATACGGCTTTAATAGATGGGCGCACTTCATACAAACTCCACTTTGTGGGAAAGGTAAAAGAAGATTTAGCCTTAAAAGGATTTGCATGGATTGACTCCGCTACCTGGGGCATTCGCTCCATTGATTTTAGGCCAAATGAAAAAGCCAATTTTAATTTCGTGAATGACTACACCGTAAAACAGGATTTTCTGTTGCAGGACGAAAAATACTGGGTGATGCAGCGCGAAGAAGTGAATACCATTGCTTCGCTTTTCAAAAAGAAAAACAAGCTGGGGATATTGGTCACTAAAATTCTGAACCGGAAAAATATTCAGACCAATGTATGGATACCCGACTCTATTTTTGCAGGCCCCGATGAGCGTATTTTGCTCGATAGTGCTCGCTACAGAAACCGAAAATTTTGGGACACTACTCGCTTTGAGCCACTCACCTCGCAAGAAAGCCGGGTATATGGAATTTCCGATTCTATCAAGTTAGTGCCCGCTTGGAAAACCTATATGTTTCTGGGTCGCCTTTTTACTTCTGCTTATGCAGATGCCGGACCTATCAGCATTGGGCGTGTTCTTAATTTTGTGAGTCGTAATAATGTGGAAGGATGGCGTGTGCGTTTTGGTTTTGAAACCAATCCGCGCTTTATGCCGCGCGGCACTCCGGTCAATAATTTCTTCCGCACTTTTTATTATGCCGGTTATGTGGCTTATGGTTTTAAAGATCACGACTATAAGTATCTTTCTATGATTCGGATTAATCTGCCGAGGAAGAATGACAGATGGCAATCTTTAGAAGCGATGTACCGGTACGATATGCGCGTGCCCGGGCAAGACCCCGATCAAAGCCTTCTCACCTTCGATAACTTTACCACCATCATCAGCGGAACCATACTTCGTAAAATAATGAAGACGCGGGAGTTTCGCATTGCCTATGAGAAGGAATTTATCAAAGGCTTTTCTGCGATTGCGTCTATGACCGAAAAAACTTTTTTTGATGTGCCGGGAGTATTCGATTTTTCACGGCAAACAGATATGGGCATTCAGCATTTGCCTAAATTCAATGTAACAGAGTTTACCATTGACACCCGCTACTCCTATAAAACGCTTTACTTCGTCAACAACTTTTTCCGCTATTTTCAAACCACTAAATATCCCGTGTTTATGTTGCGCTACACTGCGGGAGTGGTAGATATGCAGCCCAGCTATTTCAATTACCATGAACTGTTTTTGACTATTCGCCAACGGCTTTACAGCAAAATCGGTTACACCAATTACATCTTCCGGGCGGGGAAAATTTTTGGTAAAGCACCTTACACGGTGTGTTATCTCACACAGGGAAACCTGGGTGTGCTGTTAGATAAGTTCAACTATAACCTGCTTCGCGAGTTTGAGTTTGTGAGTGACCAAAGCGCCTCTTTGTGGATCGAACATAACTTCAACGGTTTCTTTTTCAATAAAATTCCCGGCTTTAACCGGCTCAGATTGCGAGAGGTGCTTACCTTCAAAAGTCTGATCGGTACCTTCAATAAAAAGAATGCTGAAGCACTACAAGTACCGGCTGAACTTGGCCATCCATTTCCTGTTCCTTACATTGAAATGGGATTCGGCATTGCTAATATTGCTTATCTGTTTCGGGTAGATGTGTTGTGGCGGGTAACCTACCGCAACGAACCGGGAGCACCCAACTGGGCAATTAAATTTGCACTGCAACCGGGATTTTAATTTATCAGATAATCCTGAAAAGTAGGCGTAGCTGACTATCTTCGGACAAATTTTTTTTGAATGATTGCCGTTTACGGAAAAAACCTTAGTGAAAAAAACAAACCGCAAGCGCAAGCACTGTTTGCCTATATAGAGGAAAAACAGATGCCCTTTGTAGTGGAAGAAAAGTTTATGAAACTGCTCCGCGATAATCTTGCTATCCACATTCAAGCTGATACTTTCTCTGATTTCAACCAAGTAAAAGACAAGTCGGAAGTGGTGTTTAGCTTGGGAGGAGACGGTACTATATTAGATGCCGTGGTGATGGTAAAGGAAAGTGAAATACCGATTCTCGGAATTAATTTCGGCCGCTTAGGGTTTTTAGCCAGCATTGGTAAGGACCAAATACCTTTGGCGATAGATGCTATAGAACGAGGCGGCTACATGATTGATAAACGAACCCTACTCGAACTGCAAACTAACCGACCTTTATTTGAAGATAGCTTTGCACTAAACGATATGACCATTCAGCGGAGGGATCAGTCATCTATGATTACCGTGAACGCTTACTTGAACGGGGAACTGTTGAATACTTACTGGGCTGATGGCTTGATTGTTTCTACGCCTACCGGCTCTACCGGTTATTCGCTCAGTTGCGGGGGGCCTATTATTTATCCCAGTTCGGGAAGTTTTGTGTTGACACCCGTGGCTCCTCACAACCTGAACGTGCGCCCTATGGTGGTGAATGATGATGTGGTACTGTCTTTTGAAGTAACCGGACGGGGTGATAGTTTTCTTTGCACTCTTGATTCGCGCTCTAAGGCTATTGACTCTTCCTGGCAGTTAGCTATTAAGAAGGCGAACTTTTCTGCCAATATTATTCGCCTGACCGATCAGAGTTTTCTTTCGGCTTTAAAAAGCAAGCTCAGTTGGGGCAGCGACCAAAGGAATTGATACTTAAAAAACAACATTTTGCATTTTATCTCGTTAGTGCTTTATTTCGCAACCCTTTAGTGAAGCACATCCGGCATATCGTCTTTTTTCTTTTGCTGCTAACCGTAAGCCTAAGAGCCTCTGCCCAGATACACGAATTCGGTGTATGGGGCGGTATCACTAATTATTTTGGTGACTTGAACACTAAAACCTCTTTTAAATTTGTGCGCCCCGGTGCGGGAGCCTTCTACCGGTACAATATAAAATACCGCGGTGCATGGAAAACCTCCATCAACTGGGGGATTGCCGAGTTTAAGGATTCAGAAACCAAAACCGCTTGGAACCAACAGCGCAACCTCTCGTTTAAGACCAATATTTTCGACCTTACTTCGGTGATTGAATTCAACTTTTTGA
>CAZQYO010000336.1:0-3234 GCA_964597415.1 uncultured Chitinophaga sp. | reverse complement strand
CTGAAAAGCCACTTCAGAAGCAATAGACGTAAATGGCCAACTCTCATCTATCACCACTAAGCGGTTAGTCTTTTTTACCGAATTCACTATTGTTTCCACATCCAAAGGACGAATGGTGCGGAGATCAATCACTTCGGCACTAATTTCTTCTTTCTCTAATTCTTCCGCTGCCGAGAGCGCCACCTTCATCATCTTGTTGTACGATACGAGTGTCACATCTGTTCCCTCTCTCTTTACTTCCGCTTTACCTATCGGTATCAGGTATTCCTCTTCGGGCACTTCGCCCATGTCGGAATACATCACTTCGCTTTCCATAAAAATAACGGGGTTATCATCGCGAATAGCACTTTTAAGAAGTCCCTTTGCATCGTAAGGGGTAGAGGGAGAAATGACTTTAAGTCCGGGTACCGAAGCCAGCATATTCGTGAGCATCTGCGAATGTTGTGCCCCTAATTGCCCCGCACTGCCCTGGGGTCCTCTAAACACAATAGCACTGCTAAACTCTCCGGCACTCATGGAGCGCAACTTGGCGGCTCCGTTAATGATTTGGTCGAAAGCGAGGATGGCAAAATTCCAAGTCATAAACTCAACGATGGGCCGGGCACCGTTCATCGCTGCTCCTACGGCAATACCCGCAAAGCCCAACTCAGAAATAGGAGTGTCGCGCACTCTGCGCTCGCCAAACTCTGCCAACATTCCCTGACTGACCTTATACGCGCCATTATACTCGGCTACTTCTTCTCCTATCAGAAATACAGCATCATCTCTGCGCATCTCCTCATTCATCGCCTCGCGCAATGCTTCTCTGAAACGAATCTTTCTCATACTTCCAATTTGAATATCTGCCTCAAAAATAGAAAAGACGGGCAAAGTGGACTTGTCTGTTAGAGAATAGGAAGGTGCTTTTGCTCTTTGTGTTTATCGGTAACAGATACTCCCGTAATTAACTCTTCAATTCCCGGCACCGTTTAGCCGTTCTATTATTACATACGCCCATACTACTTATCCTTGCCTGCTAACCGCTGTTGCTCGGGCAGGGTCGTCTGCGACAGACCGGAAAAGGAAATTTATTGGGAAATAAAGATCATTGGCGGCTTTGGAAAGTAGCGCTAATAGAAACCCGGAATCGCAAGTGGGTGTTGACCCTTCCTAAGAACTAATATACTTCTACATGATAAATAGATGCGGATCGCTTCATAAGAACGAAGCACAAAACTGCTTTACCAGCGCTTGCCAAAGTGGAAGGAAAGATAAAGCCCTAACTGAAAAAATCGGTTGCTCTTATTAATCATCACTGGGATATTCTTGTAATAGAAATCGAGCATCACGCCTGCTTCTAATGCCTTTACAAATTGATCCTTTGTCCCCCAATCAAAATCGAGACTGGTCTTTAAGTGCGCTCCCGGTATAGGTTCTATTTGGTTGAGGCCATAGCGAATAGGCGCAGCAGAAACAATAGAATCTAAAGACAAAAAGCGATCGGCATTAGAAGAAGAATACCGCTCGGGTTTTAGTTGAATACTGCCGTCATCAGTAGGCTGTTTCAAATTTAGATAATATGGCTTGAGCAAACCGAGCGAAAGCCCTCCAAAAAAACTCACCGACAGTCGTACTCCGTTGCGTTTGGCCTTGTCGGCAATAGCCCGCTTGAAACCATAACTAAAGCGAATAGCGTGAAAGTGGTTTTGCAAGCCGTAGAAAAAGTCGCGTCCACTTTGCTGTTGAGCCTTTTGCCGCTTTTGTTGATAATTAATAAAGTAGGTGTACTCCAACTGTATCAGTCGCGTGCGTTTCATGTCTTTTATCCAGCCGTATTCGGCATAAAGTGAAACTCCATTGGTCTGCACTCGCAATCCTCCCGATGCTTCTTTTTTGTATTGGTAATCCTGCATGTCCACCGGTTTTTTAAAAATAGCCTGAGCAGAAGTGCCGAGAAAACTGGCGAGGAAAAAGAGAAAAAGATTAGTACGAAGCATCACCATCAATATTACAGAATTAAATCTATAAAACTTTACCGTAGGTTTGCCGACAACAAATTAATACAGATGACTTCAAGAATAATATATGAGGGCGATTTGCGCACCCGAATGATTCACCTTTACTCCGGCACTGAAGTAATTACCGATGCGCCTTTAGATAATCATGGTCTGGCACAGGCTTTTTCGCCTACCGATATGGTAGCTACGGCATTGGGAAGTTGTATGCTCACCGTCATGGGAATTAAAGCGCGTGAAATGGAGTTAGACCTAAAAGGCACCGAAGTGGAAATAACCAAAGTGATGGCGGCTGAACCACGTAGAATAGCCGAGATACAAGTGCTCATCAAATTTCCCGCTCGTCACTTCAGCGAAAAGGATAGAAAGATATTGGAAAATACCGCGCGAACATGCCCGGTTGCTCAATCGCTGCATCCTGATTTGAAGAAGCAAATCAGCTTGGTGTGGGGAGAAGTGTGATACGTTTTCATTTAAAGTCTATTGCCTAAGGTCATGCGATGCCGAATAATAGAAATGAAGAAATATAGCTGTCGGAAAGTACACCGCTCTTTTACTTACTGCCCCTATTTCAGAAAGGTTTCTTTTACCAACATGTAAATACCTATTAGGAGGATAAACCAACCGAACGATTTCTTTAGTTGGTTGCCGCGAATAAACCGGCTAAAGTAGCCTCCCGCCAAGATGCCGCTAATGGAAAAGCCGGCAAAAGTGAGCAGAAATATCCAGTCTATCTGATGCGAACCGGCAAGGTCGCCCATAAAACCTATAAAGCTAATTACCGCTACTAACACCAGGGAAGTGCCCACCGCTTTTTTCATAGGTAGCTTTGCAAAATACACTAAGGCCGGAATGATGAGGAAGCCGCCACCGGCTCCCACTAAGCCGAGAAAGCCACCAATAACAATGGCATAAAGACCCAAATTGAAATAGTTGATTTTCCCTTCTACACTCGCGAGTTCTTCCTCCTCATTTGCCCGAATCATTTTGTATGCCGCCCCAAATAGTACGATGCAGAAAACGAGAAGTATAAAATGATTTTTATCTACCGGATAAGTGCCTATCCGAAAAAGAATATCGGGCATAGCCGGAATCACAAATCTTCTTACCGAGAAAACAGTGAGGAGTGATGGAATCCCATAGCTCAATGTTACTTTATAATCTACCGTGTGGTTTCGAATGTTTTGAACGGCTCCCGAAAGTGCTGTCACTCCTACTAAAAAAAGCGAGTACCCGGTAG
>CAZQYO010000335.1:0-3244 GCA_964597415.1 uncultured Chitinophaga sp. | reverse complement strand
CCGCCCTCGGCCAAAAATTGTGAATAGACATGCCATTTCCCATCAATAGTCGCTGAAAACACAAGATTATACTCCCCCTTTCCGGTAGATACTGCCTTCCAACTCCATTTGGCGGGATTCAATATTTGGGCAAATGTTGAATTGGATATTAACAGAGAAGTGATATATACCAATAGTGCGAACTTCCTCATTCCATATTTTTTCTATTGACGAAATTATAAGAATAACCTTTCGGAAAGAATCAACATTCCTTCATTTGTTATCTCTCACAACTTTCATAAGTGCAAGGAATGGGGCGATGAGTAATTTTGCCTGTCATAAATACACCATTTACGCTTTCCATTCGACATTGTTATTAAAAGTGAAAGACCAGAAAAGTAGAGACATAAGGGCCATCAGGTATCTGTTTTCTATAATTGGATAGAGGAAAAGTTGGCATCTTCGCCTGTGCTTTATATTATATTCGGTATTTAGTTTCTGAGGTACAGAAAGGAACTCTTCGCCATTTTACGGGTCTTGTCGTTTCTATGATATTGCCCCATTTTAATCCGCGTTATTTTACTCCCCTCCATAACCCAAGGAGTCAAATATTCGTTACTTACCGTTTACCGGCAATCGAGGTTTTGATACTTAGTTCAAATTTTAAATTTCGGTGGATAGTGCTTGTTTGTGTCAATACGGTCTGCCGGAAGAGCTTTTTGAATAGACGACTTTCTGCAATTTCTCACGGAGCTATATCCCCATTTGGAAAATGTGCATAAGCTGTTATCTTTGCGCCCCCGCTTTAGAAAAAAGCGATTTTTTTAATTATTCATTCACCCAAAAGCAGATAAACATGCTTAGTCAGTACGAAACAGTATTTATTCTGACTCCCGTGTTGTCGGAAGACGACACCAAAAAGGCAATCAGCGCTTATGTTGAATTGCTTAAGTCCCAGGGAGCAGAGATTGTTCATGAAGAACACTGGGGACTTAAAAATTTACGCTATCCCATTAAAAAGAAAACCACAGGCATCTACCATCTGGTAGAGTACAAGGGCGAAGGGAAGGTCATTGATTTGTTGGAAATCGCTTTCAGACGCGATGAAAGCATTCTGCGCTATCTCACCATTAAACTTGACAAATATGCGGTGAAGTACAATGATGATAAGCGAGCCGGTTTAGTAGGCCGGAACAAAAAAGTTGGTTTAACTAAAGAGAAGGAGGCAAACGTATGAGCCAGCAAAAAAATGACATCAAATATCTGACCGCTACCAAAATTGGTCTGATTAAAAAGAAATACTGCCGCTTTAAGAAAAACGGTATTCGCTACATTGATTACAAAGACCCAGAGTTTTTGTTGAAATTTATCAATGAGCAAGGCAAAATTCTACCGCGCAGACTTTCCGGCAACTCTTTGAAATACCAGCGCAAAATGGCGCAGGCTATCAAGAGAGCGCGTCATATCGCCATTCTGCCTTATGTAGCCGATTTGCTGAAATAATGGTTGAACCTAAAAAGTAAAAACAATGGAACTCATTCTGATAAAAGATGTAGAAAAATTAGGCTTCGCAGACGATGTAGTGAACGTGCGCTCCGGCTACGGATTAAACTATCTGATTCCGCAAGGCTATGCGGTGGTAAAGAACGCTTCGTCCTTAGCACAATTACAAAGCCGCACAAAGGCGAGAGAAAAACGCGAGGCGAAATTGCTCGAGCAGATTCATGAAATTTCAAGCCGGTTAGAAACGGCTGCCTTAACTATTGGTGCTAAAGTGGGCACAACCGATAAAATATTTGGAAGTGTAACTTCTTACCACGTAGCAGAAGCTATTAAAAACCAGTGCTCGGTAGAGGTGGATCGGAGAAAAATTAAAATTGTAGAAGGCGAAGTAAAAGTACTCGGTCATTATACTGCCGAAGTGGGTCTGGGAGCCAGCCACAAGGTGACAGTAAAATTTGAAGTAATAGCTGAATAAACCTTTCCGCTCTCTCGAAAGAGAGAAGGAATGCAAAAAGCCGAAAACAAAAACACCTCCCTGCCGTTAATTGCGGCAGGGATTTTATTTTTACCCCATTGGCCTTTTACTGAATGAATTTTCCTCATCATAGCTATGCTTATCACCTCCTCCGCACAGTGGCGTTGTCGGTCGTGTGTTTTCTTTTGGTCGGGATTTCTTACGGGCAACTCAATTTTGATTTTCAGAAAGGGCGCTTTCTTATTAAAGGACAGGTGATAGACGTGCAAAGCAAAGCCCCCATCCCATTAGCAAACGTCAAAATAACTAATACCGGTAAGGGGATAACAACCGATAACGAAGGCTTCTTTACCTTATACGTTTCGCTACACGATACACTTCGTTTCTCCTCGGTCAGCTATATGGCTAAGGTCATTCACATCATTGACCTTGACTCTACGAAATACTATACACTCGAAATTCAGTTGCTGCATGATTTTATAAAGTTGAAAGATGTCACCATCTACCCTTTTCGTACCAAAAAGGAATTTGAAGAGGCTTTTATGGATGCACAGCATTTGAATGAGGTGAATATTCCCGGCATTGCCAAGCCCAAATATTCTAATGTCACCCCCAAGGCAAAATTCACCAATCCCGTATCCTTTCTATACGAGCGCGTAAAGCGCAAGCGAGCCGCTAATCCGGACTTTAAGCCTTAGCCGCCCTACTACATTCCGGTCTCACTTTTCCCTTATCAACGAAAAATAGAAAGTAGAAGTAGTAGTATAAGTTCTCAAAAAATGAATAGCCTACTTTTTGATTATTACTGGAAAAAAGAAATAAATTTGTCCGGCACACTTTTCTTATTACACACAAAATCAGTTATCATGGAAGGAATCTTTACTAAAGCGCAGCGCTTATTGTTTAGCTGTTTGATGGTTCTTACGGTGCTGTTTTCCAAAGCACAAGTTGCCGGGTACAGCTTTTCACAGGGTACCGGAACATATACCCCATTATCAGGAGGCACGGTTTACGGCACAAGCTCTACCGATGATCAGCGATTTGTTGATCCAACCGTTCCTGCGGGGGGCACTACCCTAACAGGAGTGGGAATACCCATTGGTTTCAACTTTGTTTACAACACCGACACTTTTGATCGTATCGCTATAAATGCCAATGGATGGATAAGTTTCGGCAAATCTTCCCTCACCCCTTCAGTAGATATGGCTAGTACCAACAGTTATTACTGTTTGGCTTCTACCGCTACTAATACTCCAGCTGCATTGAGATCAAGGGTGGCAGGCTTAG
>CAZQYO010000334.1:0-3255 GCA_964597415.1 uncultured Chitinophaga sp. | reverse complement strand
TCTTTTGGAAAAAGAAGAAGGACTTTATTATGAAAAAGAAAAAGTAGGTTTTACCTTCCAATAATAGCGCGGGGGGGACTTCTTTAACCCCCAAGAGCACATCGCAATCTGCTAAATTCTCCTGTAAGGTGATGTCCTGATAGTTGAACTCTTCATTTGTGAAACAGCGATAATTACAAGGCTGCACCAATACTTCTACCTCGGGATTGCGCTCCATCAGAAACTTACATTGCGAAGGGGTAAGCGGTACCCGGGAGTCGCGCGGAAATTTTTCTTCTCTCAGTATTCCAATCTTCATATTTGGCAAACCTACAAGATTTTTTTTTGAGAGCTATTTCTTGGAGATAGAGGCCTACTTTGACGGTCATAATTGCTTAATTCCATTCATGGCAGAGCATTTGCTATGTTTGCACTGTTCTTTGAAATTATGGGGGCTGACCGGAATTGACGGGAAGCATTGGCGGTAAACCCGCGTGCCGTGGGTGTATGATACCACGTAAATCCATTGTGCGATACTATTTAAATGGCGATTATAACTACGCCATGGCTGCTTAATCTTAGAGATTAACTAGTCATTTGCGCTACGCTTAAGGCACCATACACAGCGTAACCGCAACCAAATTTTGGTGACGTACTCTTAAAGATTCATCCACTTTAAGATGTATGAATGACGGATGTAAGAAATCGGTGGGGGGGTTACTTAACCAGCCGATTTACGAAAATTAATAAGTGACTACGCATGTAGAAAGTCTATCATCAACTTATCCGGACGTGGGTTCGAATCCCACCAGCTCCACAAAAGATGAAAATCCTCTACTATTTGGTAGGGGATTTTTCATTGGTAAACCTACCGTTTTACTATTGGTAATGCAAGCAGTTACCTTAGCCTAAATCCAATTTGAATTTTATCCCCAACTCAAAACCCCTCTTAGATTCTGCGGTATCATCTGCGCTTTGAAATATCTCTTAGTGTGATATTTTTACGAGAGAGTAGAATATATGGAATTGAAACAAGCACTGACCATCATATTGTTTCTAATCGGGGAACTCTGTTGTGCAAACATGGCCTCTCCGATTAAAGCGGGAACTTATTCAAGTTCGGCTTTCTCCAGCCGAGATATTGACATTATTAAAGAAGAAATTAATCTACAAATAGCTAAGGATTTCAAGACGGCTGCTTATGTAATCGAGTATTTTATTAAGACAGATACAGCCGGAAAGCAGATCCCTTTACTTTTTTATGCTTTGGATTATCAAGGGGACTTCAATGTATGGGTGGACAATCAAGAAGTTACTCTACTTCAAATCCCGTCTGAATATACCACTACTTCAAATACCCCTTTTTCAAAATTTTCTAACTCGGTAGATTCTTCTGTAAGACAGGGAGAATCAGAAACTGTTGCTATTTCATGGGGAAAGAATTCAAGATTGGTGTATGAACTGAGAGACCTGAAATATTTTGAGCTTGATTTAAGCAAAGGGGAACACACTATTAGAGTGGAATATACCGCCAATGTTTGGACAGATATTTCTAATTGGGTAAAGCAGTTCAGCTTTCGCTATTCACTTTCGCCTGCTAAAAATTGGAAATCTTTTGGCTCGCTACAAATACTATTGAACGTCTCCGCGTACAATTCTTCAGTGACAACGAATTTAGGGTCACCTAATAGTGGAAAGTTAGACAGTATTGCCGTTTGGAATTTCACCAAAATTCCTTCAGAGTATTTTGAAATTGTTTCAACCCCTCCAATTAGCAAATTCGCGAAAATCATGATCGCAATTGGGCCAACAGGTATAACTCTCATCATTGCCTTGCTGTTCATGTCCTTTCACGTCATTGCTATTAAAGAATACAGAAAGCGGGAGCCGATAAAAGGTTATTCATGGGTTGTGATTGTGGGGAGTGTTACTATTCCGTTTCTAATTCTAATTAGTTTCATGTTTTCATTTACACTGATTGACAGTGCTATTGGAGAAGCCGCGGGCAAATACCATGGATACCCCTTTTTAGCCGTAGTCTTGTATCCGCTTGTATTGCCTGTTTACTGGCTAATAATGTGGTGGATAGATAAAAAAATAAAGAGAACAATGAGTCATATACTATAGTTAGGCTTTGCCTTAAACCGGCTGATTTGCAAACTTGTGAAAGAACACTCTTTTGCTCATTCAAAGGTAAAGATCAAAGACGACTGAATAGGAATGAGTTCATGCTTGAACAAGAATCAAAGAGCGATTGCACGAAAATAAAGGGCAGTTAAAGCCGACAAACTATTTATAGCTCTAAAGAGTAACTATGAACAAACCATTATATCATTTTTTCGCAGAGGATCATCAGCGGATTGAGAACTTCTTGAATAGGGCAACTGAGTACCCTGACGAGGTCAACATGAATTATTACCATCAATTCAGAACCCGATTATTGCGACACATTAAAATGGAAGAAAAAATTCTCTTTCCGGCAGCAAAAAAAGCAAATGCGGCAGTGGCAGCGGAACTCATTCCAAGATTTCGGCTCGAACATGGCGCACTGACTGCCCTAATGGTGCCTCCGCCAACTGCTACTTTAATAAAAGTGATTAGGTATGTTTTAGGAAAACACAATATCGCTGAAGAGGAACAGGGAGGATTGTATGATGTTTGCGAAGCTCTGACAAAAGGACAAACGCAGGCACTTATTGAGCAACTAACAAATACAGAAGAAGTGCCCGTTCATCCTCCTAACCCGGCAGCCGTAGCTATTGAATCTGCCAAGAGAGCATTGGCAAGAGCAGGGTATAATTTTGATGAAATTATTTACCTTAATACAGAATAATCAAGAGTATTATCTCCGAATGGAGGATAAAAAAAGGGAACCAAGGCGGTTCCCTTTTATTTAGATTATCCTTTAGTTTTAATCACCCTCACTTTCCACTCTTCCGGTCCTTTTTTAAGGTATTCCCATTTAAAAGGTTCTTTACTCTCTGCCTCCATTTGATAATAGAGTGGCTTGGGATCATGGTCGTTTATAAATTCAAAAGCCTCCCCGGCACTGATATCGGCAAAGGCTTTATAAAACATTTCGTGGCGTTCTGTAGGGGGAAAAGGCCGCAAGTCAAATTCGTTCACCACCGAAAAACCATCATCGCCTAATCCGCTTTTGACTTTTTTGGTGATATGTACAACACATTCATCAGGCTCTTGTTTTTTGTATATCCAGGAATGTTGCCCCTCAAACTTATTGACAAAAATGGCGTGAATTTCAGTAGGCTCTTTAGC
>CAZQYO010000333.1:0-3269 GCA_964597415.1 uncultured Chitinophaga sp. | reverse complement strand
GTTAAATAAAGCGCAATACCTTTTTGATACTCTTGGAACTAGTTTCTACGCTTTGTCTCACTCATTACTTACCGATAGTTTAATTCAAATTAAAAAGCAATTGCCCCAAACAATTTCAAATTTGTTCAGCCATAGTAATTATTTCTCTTCCAGCCCAACGCCCAACGTGGTTTTAAAGCAATATAATGATCAGACTAATCCAAATGCAGTAATAGGCACAGGGGCATATTATACCGAAAAAGGAGATGAATACATTTATGCCGATACTTTGCCCAATGCCACTGATTCCAGCACATACAATTTATCGGTTTGGTTTTATACTGATAAGCGCGTTCCGGCTTATCCGGCTATGTATTTAACCGTAGTAGATTCCAACGGAATTACCACATACAGTAGTGATGTAAACGGTAAATTTTCTATGGAAAACTTTAAGAACTGGATAAGAGTCTCCATTGATTTTCCACTAAACCATGCCAAAAGCAAGTTATATGTTTCCATATCGGGGAATAAACGTACTATTGATGAATTTATGATTAAGCCTTCCAACCTCTTAGTGGTTTCCAGCACAAACAACAATACTTTTTTCTTATTGAATAACTACCCTATCAGCCCTAAGCAGTAACACAAATGTCATCTCTTTCCGCTTGCGATATCTCTGTCATTCTTCCTTGCTATAACCCTTCTGACGGTTGGAGTAGCCTTGTTTTAGACTATCAAAAGCGACTTGAAGCGGAGGGGCATAATATTGAGTTAATTATAGTAAACGATGGCAGCACTCGAAACTTTACAGAAGAGGAAAATCAGCTCTCGGCCTCTTCTGCAATTAAAAAAATCGGCTACGCTGAAAATAAAGGGAAGGGCTATGCGCTGCGCAAAGGAGTAGAAGCCGCTAAGGGCACTTATATCCTATATACTGATATTGACTTCCCATATACTCACGAGAGCTTTATCAAAGTGATAGAAACACTGAAAACGGGAAATGATGTGGCACTTGGAATACGGGGGAAAGAATACTACCGGCATGTTCCAAAGTCGCGAGTTTATATTTCTAAATTTTTGCGCTCGCTGATTCGTCTTTTTCTGCGCATCCCAACCGATGACACCCAATGTGGTTTAAAAGGATTTAATCAAAAAGGCAAAGAAGTATTTCTACAAACTACCATCCATCGCTATCTTTTCGATTTGGAGTTTGTGTTTCTTTCCTCTCAAAAAAAGCTAAAGATTAAAACGGTTGAAGTACAACTGCGTCCGGAGATAGTGCTTTCTAAAATGAATTGGAAAATTCTGCTGCAGGAGTTTGGTAACTTTTTAAAGATATTTGCTCAAAGTTTAGTTTGAAATGGCCTTAAAATTATCGGAACAACACCCTGGGAAAAGAGCGTTTATAACTGGCGGTGGCGGAAGTTTGGGGAAAGCCTTAGCCCTTCAATTAGCCAAAGACGGATGGATCATCGGCATCACCGACATTAAACCGGAAGCACTGGCCGAGTCAAAAGCGCAAATAGAAGCCACAGGAGGCAAAGCCCTCCTCTACCAATTTGATGTTGCCAACAAGGAGCAATACAAAACCGCTTTTGATGATTTTATAGCACAAACAGGTGGTATAGATTTATTAGTAAATAATGCGGGTGTAGGGGATGGCGGCCTGTTTGGGGAATATGGGCTGGCGCATTGGGATTGGATAACCGGCATTAATCAAATGGCCGCTATTTACGGCTCGCATTATGCGGTGCCTCACATGAAAAAACAACTAAGTGGTCATATTATCTCTGTTGCCAGCGCTGCGGGTTTTGCCAATATGCCCAATATGAGTATGTATAATGTGACTAAAGCTGCCGTCATTTCGCTGATGGAAACACTCTATGCGGAATTGACTCCTTTCAATATCAAAACCAGCGTAGTGTGCCCAACATTTTTTCGGAGCAATATCATGCAACACAACAGAGGAGATAAAGAAGCCACCAGTATAGGGCAGCACATTATTAACAAGGCGAAGTACGGCCCCGATGAAATTGCAGAGTATATTCTCACTCAAGCCGGAAAAAATGAATTTTACATCCTTCATCCTTTTCAAGCGAGAATGGTGTTCAATCTAAAACGTTTGATACCGCGATATTTTTTAAAGATAAAAGCAAAGCGCTTTGCAAAGAAAGAATGGGTGCAGGATTTGAAGAAAATGAAGTTCTGAGAAGCGGCTTACTTTCTCGGCTACCAGTTCACTTCTTCCACACCTAAATCTTTAACCATTTTACGGGCAAGAGTGAAAAGAAAATCGGAAAGACGATTCATGTATTTGAGGATAAAGGGAGGTAGTGCGCTCACTTGATTTAAAGCTACACATAGTCGCTCTGCTCTGCGGCACACGGTCCGCGCCAAGTGGCAATAGGATACAAACACATGCCCTCCCGGCAATATAAAACTTCTCAAACGAGTCAACTGCTCATCCATTTTATCTATTGCCTTTTCTAACACTTCCACATCGCTTTCGTGTAAGTCGGGCATTTTTATGCGTTGATGGGTTGATTCCGCAGCAAGCTCAGAGCCAATGGTAAAGAGGCGGTCCTGAATTTCTTTGAGCAGTTCTTTCTGCCAATTATCTTCGGTTACATCGCGCAATAAGCCAATCCAACTGTTCAGTTCATCCACCGTTCCGTAGGCTTCAATTCGCAAATCGCTTTTAGGCAGTCGCTTGCCTCCAAACAAAGAGGTTTCTCCCACATCTCCTTTCTTTGTGTAAATTTTCATGATAAATTAAACAAGTGTCATGGGAGTTTGTTCGTTGGTCTCATCGGTCTCTAACTTTCCATCGCGAAGGCGAATCACTCTTTTGGCATATTTGGCAATGTCCTCTTCGTGAGTAACTAATATCACCGTGTTGCCATTCTTATTAATCTCCTCGAAAATACTCATGATTTCATACGAGGTTTTCGTATCCAAATTTCCGGTAGGTTCATCGGCCAAAATAATAGAAGGGTTATTGACCAAAGCCCGCGCTATGGCTACCCGTTGCCGCTGCCCCCCCGATAATTCATTCGGCTTATGATACATTCGGTCAGATAACTGCACCATGTCCATCACCTGTTTGGCTCTCTCGTTTCTATCGGCTTTATTGAGTCCGGCATACACCATCGGCAAAGCCACATTTTCTAATGCACTCAATCGCGGTAGTAGATTAAATGTTTGAAACACAAAACCAATTTCTTTATTTCTGACTTGTCGCCGCCGAGATCGCCGCGGATTATGGTTTTACCGCACTAAGATGTACGGGC
>CAZQYO010000332.1:0-3276 GCA_964597415.1 uncultured Chitinophaga sp. | reverse complement strand
ACTCGAACCTACGACCTTTGGGTTATGAGCCCAACGAGCTACCAACTGCTCCACCCCGCGATTTGGAGCGCAAATATATGCCTTATTTCAAGGAATACAAGTTGCTTTCCTATTTTTGCCACTGCATGAATCATAAAGCCGGATTTGTAAATATTATTGGTCTGCCCAACGTGGGGAAATCAACCCTGATGAATGAGTTGGTAGGAGAAAAGATGAGCATCATTACTCCGAAAGCGCAAACCACCCGCCATCGGATTTTAGGCTTTGTAAATAGTGCCGATTATCAGATTGTATTCAGCGATACTCCCGGCTATATCAACCAACCGGCTTATAAGTTACAGCAGTCCATGAATGAGTTTGTTACCGGAGCATTAGAAGATGCGGATGTGCTGCTGATGGTTACCGACAAATTCCAAAAGGAAGAAGACGAAAAGTTTCTTTCCGAGATCATTCACAATGCCAGTGTTCCCTGCATTGTGGTGCTCAATAAGATTGATCTGTATCAGAAAGAAGAAACCGAGCAACTGATTCAACAACTTAAAGGGAGATTTCCGAAAAGTGAAATTCTTCCGCTTACCGCTTCTTCAGGTATCAGTGTAAAGAAAGTGCTGAAGAAAATAGTGGCACTATTGCCCGAGTCACCGGCCTATTACGATAAAGATTTATTAACCAATCGAAGTCTGCGCTTTTTCATTTCCGAAATTATTCGCGAAAAAATATTTCTTCAGTATTCGCAGGAGATTCCCTACTCCTGTCAGGTAGAAATAAGTGAGTATAAAGAGAGTGACACTATTGACCGAATTCGTTGCTCGATATATGTAGAGAGAGAATCTCAAAAGCCCATTCTTATAGGTCGCAAAGGAGAGGCACTGAAAAAATTAGGCACCGATGCCCGGATAGATATTGAAAAATTCATCGAAAAGAAAGTTCATTTGGAATTGACAGTGAAGGTGAGGGAGAAATGGCGAAATAGCCCGCTTACGCTAAAGAACTTTGGGTACCGCGACTGAGCCACTACTTAGTATAGCTGCAAAATCTCGCTGACCGTTTAGAAAAAACAAACCACTAATAGCAAAAATCTCCTCCTTCCTTATTGCCTCGCAAAAAACAAGAATCTTTGTTTCCGGCAGGCAGGCAAAACAATTTTTTCTTCCGGCATTATGCAACCTATTTACCGTTCATTTCTTCCAATATCACCGGCTGAAATTTTAAAGATGGGTTGGCATTAATTCTGTTTTCATTAATTATGCCGCCACCACTTATTTTTTGTTTAAAAGGTAAATTTTTTATTTGCGCTCCAACTGAAAGAAAATATTATGTCGAAAAACTTAATCATAGTAGAGTCCCCTGCCAAGGCAAAAACCATTAATAAATTTTTGGGTAAGGACTATGTGGTCACTTCCTGTTATGGTCACATTCGCGACCTTCCGGATAGTGGGTTGGCTATAAATGTAGATAACAATTATGAACCCGAATACGTGGTCAACGATGACAAGAAAGAGGTTATCAAAGAGCTGAAGAAGTTGGCAAAGAGCGCTCAGGAAATTTTCCTTGCAACGGATGAAGACCGCGAGGGAGAAGCCATTTCATGGCACTTGTGCGATGTATTAAAACTGAATCCAAAAACTGCAAAACGCATTACCTATACCGAGGTAACCGAGAAAGCGATAAAACATGCCGTGTCGAACCCGAGAACCATTAACATGGATTTGGTCAATGCACAACAAGCTCGCAGAGTATTAGATCGCTTAGTGGGCTATGAAATATCGCCAGTTCTTTGGCGCAAGATAAAACCATCTCTTTCAGCCGGACGGGTGCAATCTGTTGCGGTTCGATTAATTGTGGAGCGCGAAAGAGAGATTCGCAGCTTTAATACGGTGGGTTCCTATAAGGTAACTGCTTTCTTTTTTGTGACCGATGACAAGGGGAAAAAGTCTGTATTCAAAGCAGAAAAGCCCACCAACTTTAAGACGGAAAAAGAGGCGGCTCAATTTTTAAACGAGGTAGCGGATGCAGAATTTAAAGTAAATGCCATCGAAAAGAAACCCGGCAAGAGAACCCCTACTGCTCCATTCACTACTTCAACTCTGCAACAGGAAGCCAGCCGCAAACTCGGGTTTTCGGTAAGCCGTACCATGTCGGTCGCGCAAAGACTGTATGAGAATGGACACATTACATACATGAGAACAGACTCTACCAACCTATCTGATACCGCATTGGAAGGCTTGGAAAAGGAAATCAACAAACGCTACGGAAAAAATTACTTTAAAAAGCGCAAGTACGCTACCAAAAATGAATCAGCTCAGGAAGCGCACGAAGCTATTCGACCTTCTACTATTTCGAATCAGGAAATAGCTGCTGAAGCAGATGAACTGAGATTATATGACTTGATATGGAAGCGCACTATTGCCAGCCAAATGGCCGATGCTGAAATTGAGAAGACCATTATTGATATTCTCAACAATAAAAATAAAGAGGCTCTAAAAGCTACAGCCGAGGTGGTATTGTTTGACGGATTCTTAAAAGTGTATAATGAAGGAACCGATGACGAAACCGATGGAGAAGAAGCTGCCGAGTCGCTAATCCCCCCTGTAAAAAAAGGGCAAATACTCGACTTGAAAGAGATGACTGCCACCGAGCGGTTTACCAAGCCTTCTCCACGATATACGGAAGCCAGTTTGGTGAAGAAATTAGAAGAATTAGGCATTGGCCGGCCTTCTACTTATGCGCCTACAATTTCCACTATTCAGAAACGAAACTATGTAGTGAAGGAAAGTCGCGAGGGCACGGAGCGCAAATACAAAGTATATACTTTGAAGGCAGGCAAGGTAGCCAACGAAGTGAAAACTGAAATTACCGGTGCAGAAAAAACAAAGCTGTTCCCTACCGACATCGGCTCGGTGGTAACTGACTTCTTAATTGAAAATTTCGGGAATGTATTAGACTATAATTTTACTGCCGAGGTAGAGCAGCAGTTTGACCGCATTGCAGAAGGCAAGAAAGAATGGCACAAGATGATTGATGATTTCTACAAACCTTTTCATGCTACGGTAGAAACCACCACTACCGAAGCCAAGCGCGCTACCGGAGAGAGAGAATTAGGCAACGATCCCGCCAGCGGAGAGCCGGTAATTGCCCGCATGGGGCGCTACGGCCCAATGGTGCAGATAGGGAAGCAGGACGAGAATGACGAAACAAAAAAACCGCGCTTCGCCAAATTAAGACCTACTCAGTCTATTGAAACCATTACACTGGACGAAGCGATGGAATTATTTA
>CAZQYO010000331.1:0-3289 GCA_964597415.1 uncultured Chitinophaga sp. | reverse complement strand
AATTCGGCTAATGAAAAACCACAGGAGGGTTGTATATACGCTTCCCCAATGGGGGCTTCTAACTTTTCCAGTGCATTAAATACCATTAAAAACGGAAGTTTTGATGAAACCATGTTGAAAACGGCCGAACAAGTGGCCTCCGGTAATTGCCTGAGTGCTGACCAGATTTCGGAAGTGTGCAATGCCTTTGGTTTTGAAAAAACTAAACTCGATTTCGCAAAATTTGCCTACAAGCATTGTACCGAACCCAACAATTATTTTAAAGTAAACAATGTGTTCGGTTTCAGTTCCAGTGTGGATGAGTTAAATAACTACATATCGGGAAAGTAATTGGGAACAACTAATTTTAAAAGGGCTGCGTTAAGGCAGCCTTTTTTATTTTTAGCGTATGAATTTCCTGAAAAGGATAGCGTTTATCCTCCTTCTTTCTCTTTTTTTTCACCCGTCTTTTTCGCAGTCAGGTAAAGCTATTTATCATCCCTGCTTCTTAATGGATAGTGTGGACAAGCATCTTGATTTTATTCGTCAAAATGCCTCCCGAATATTTATTGACAGCTTTGACTGCAAACAAATGCTATTCGATAGTATTACAGTGCAATACATCCGAACTAAAGAAAAGAGATACATTGACGCTCTTACCTATATTCATAATTCGAGTGCCGCAAAACAGGTAGAAAACCTATACACAGACGAGATTCGAAAATTAGTGCAGAACGACTTTGCCGGCTTACTGGATCTTTTTTACACCGGCAGAGGAAAATATCAAGTGCTGGAAAAAGAATTGATTGCCACCATGAACATGATTATAGCCGGGCGGCCTTATAAGCTAAAATATATGGGCTTATTGAATGTGGAAATCAGTAAGGCCAAGGACAATAGAGATACCGGTCGGGCAGCTTACTTTGAAAAACTAAAACTAAAAATTGAAGAAGACAAGTATTAACCATGCCATACTTTGTACTTGTAGCTTACGCCAATATTCAGAGAGCGCATTTAATTCACTGTTTATCTATGCAAAGAGTTCAGACTGACGAGCAATAAACAAACACAAATTTATTTCTTTAGCTGCTTAATCGCAAAAAACTAACTCCGTTATGGCCTTCACTGAAATTCTTGAAATACTCAAATTCACCATTCCATCGCTGATTGTATTTCTGACGGCCTACTTGTTACTGACCCGATACATGCGGCAGGAAACGACTTCAAAGGCTATTGAATTAAAAATGAAGCGCGATAAAGAAATTATACTATTGCGCCTACAGGCTTATGAACGTTTGGCTTTATTTCTCGAAAGAATTAGTCCGGCCAATGTGATTGGAAGAGTGCGAACCCCCGATATGATTGCCACCGAATTGCAATATGCCATTGTAAAAAACATTCGGGAAGAATTTGAACACAACCTTTCACAGCAAATTTATATTTCATCCACCGCATGGAAATTGATTGCCGCCTCGAAAGACGAAATCATTAAAACCGTCAACCTTATAGGAGCGCAACTACCGGACGAATCATCTTCCGGGCAGTTGATCAATGCTATTTTTACGGGCATTGCCCAAACGGGTGCCCCACTGCCTACAGAGCAGGCATTAGATTATCTAAAGGACGAAGCACGGCAATTATTTTAATTAGATGAAACGATTGTATGAACAAGAAATTTACTACCGATTCGGGTATTGAAATCAAACCTGCCTACCCGCCTTACAAAAGTGAAATTGGGCAAGCCGGTAAATTCCCCTTCCTACGCGGTGTGCATACTGAAATGTATCGCAGCCGCTTGTGGACCATGCGCCAATATGCAGGTTTCTCCACAGCCGAAGAAAGTAATCAGCGATATCATTACCTGCTTTCACAAGGAGTTAACGGATTAAGTGTTGCCTTCGATTTACCTACACAAATCGGCTATGATTCTGACCACCCTTTGTCAGAAGGAGAAGTAGGAAAAGTGGGGGTAGCTATTGACTCTATAGAGGACATGGAGGCTCTGTTCAAGGGAATTAAGTTGGAACAAGTTTCTACCAGCATGACCATCAACTCTACGGCTTTCATTCTGCTCGCACTATATGTGGCACTCGCGAAAAAACAAGGAGCCGATTTGAAAAAAATTTCCGGCACGGTGCAGAATGATATTTTGAAAGAGTATGCGGCACGAGGCACCTATATCTATCCGCCTAAACCTTCCATGAAAATCATTACCGATATTTTCTCTTACTGTCACCAAGAGATTCCGAAATGGAACACTATTTCCATTTCAGGATATCATATCCGCGAAGCCGGTTCCACAGCCGTGCAGGAAATTGCCTTTACTCTTGCGAACGGAAAGGCATACTGCCAAGCTGCTATTCAAGAGGGGTTGGATATAAATAGCTTTGGTCAGCGACTTTCATTTTTTTTCAACGCACACAATAATTTTTTTGAAGAAATCTCGAAGTTTAGAGCAGCCAGACGGATGTGGGCAAAAATTGCGTTGGAACTGGGAGCTACTGAACCAAAAGCACAAATGCTGCGCTTTCATACACAAACCGGAGGTTCCACGCTGACGGCCCAGCAACCACTCAACAATATTTCGAGAGTAACCTTACAAGCTTTAGCCGCAGTGCTGGGAGGAACACAATCTCTACACACCAATGGATTTGACGAAGCACTTTCGCTGCCTACGGAAGAAGCCGCAAAAGTAGCTTTGCGAACGCAGCAAATCATAGGGCATGAAAGTGGAGCAACGGATACCGTTGACCCATTGGGCGGCTCCTATTTTATAGAAAACCTAACCGATCAAATAGAAGAAGAGGCATGGAAATATATTGCACGCATTGACGAAATGGGAGGAAGCGTAGCGGCTATTGAAGCCGGCTATATGCAACAGGAAATAGCCAGATCTTCTTATGAATATCAGGAGGCAGTGGAGCGCAACGAAAAAATAATTGTTGGGGTAAATCAGTTTAAAGAAAAAGAAGAAAGTAAAATTCCCATTCTCAGAATTAACGACAACATAAGAAAAATTCAAAGTGATAAGTTGAAAGCACTTCGCAGTAACAGAGATAATGAAAAAGTAAATACCCTTTTGCTCGCAGTTCGTCAAGCTGCTATGGAAGATAGAAATGTCATGCCTCCCGTCATTGAAGCCGTAGAAGGGAATATCACCTTAGGTGAAATATCGGATGTGCTGAGAGAAGTGTATGGAGAGTATAAGGGTTAGCGATTAAAACTAAGAACAGCGCGACTCAAAAAAATAAAATCTTACCTCATTTCATCAAATTGACTTTCTGTTTCACCATTTCAACATCCTGTTATG
>CAZQYO010000330.1:0-3318 GCA_964597415.1 uncultured Chitinophaga sp. | reverse complement strand
GCTTGGATGGATGAGGGCATCAACTCTTACTACGAATACCGCTACCTGCGCACTAAATATCCCGATCGAAAACTCATCGGCAAATTTCCCGCAGGCATTGCCAAGGCCTTTGACCTCGCCCAATACAAGCACAAGTACCAGATGGATTTAGGGTATCAGTTAATGGCTCGCCAAAACTATGACCAAGCCATTGATATTCCCTCTGCCGACTTTACCGATGCCAACTATGCCCTGATGGTGTATGGCAAAAGCATGCTCCTATTCGATTACTTAGAAGCCTACTTAGGTACTGAAGTATTTGATAAAGCGATGAAAAAATATTTTGAAACATGGAAGTACAAGCACCCTTATCCGCAAGATTTGCGAAAAATAGTTGAAGATGAAACGGGGAAGAACCTGAGTTGGTTCTTTGAAGATTTACTGAAGAGCAATAAAAAAGTGGATTACAAAATTGCGAAAGAATTGAAAGGCAATAGTGCCCCGTCAATAGACTATAGCGACAGCAGCCGGTCGTCAAGCATTAATCATGAAACGCGAATACTTTTAAAGAATAAAGGAGCAATCAATTCCCCCGTTTCGGTTTCAGTGTTGCATAAAGATTCAATTATCCGCACCCTTTGGGTAGATGGATTTGCCAAAGAAAAAGAAGTGGCAATAAATACCGAGGGGGGAGATAAAATTCAAATTGACCCCCTTTTGCAGATTCCCGAAATTTATCGCAAGAACAATACCTACAAGCTGAATAAGCCCGCTCCTAAGTTGGAGAAACTACGCCTTCAGTTTCTCACTTCTATCGAAAATCAAAACCGAACACAAATATGCTGGGCACCTTACTTAGGTTGGAACAACTACGATAAAACACAAGTGGGCTTAGTCTTCTACAATCCATTTATTCCCAAGCAAAAATTTACCTACATGTTGGCTCCGGCCTTCGGCACCGGCTCTGTTCAGTTTATAGGTATGGGGCGGCTGGCCTACAATTTTTATCCCGAAAAAAATCTGCAGCGATTTACGGTAGGTATTTACGGCAAGCGATTTTCCTATCTCCTGTTTCCCAAAAACCTAACCTTCAATAAAATTGAACCCTATGTTCAAATCGAATTTCAGAAAAAAAATGCCCGCAGTGTTTACACTCATTCTCTCTACCTGCGCAGCGTCAATGTGTGGTTAGACTGGATAAACTATAAGAACAAGAAAAAAGAAACGCAGCGATATTATGTCAATGAACTCAAGTATCGCTTCGAGCGCAACACCACCCTCCATCCGCTCCATGTAACTGCTACGCTACAGCAAGGCAACCATTTCTTAGGGCTTTGGGCAGAAGGAAATTTTACCATCAGTTACAAGCGCAAAAATGAAGGCTTCTTTATTCGCGTATTTGCCGGTGGCTTTCCGGTTTATTTCAAAGGAACTTCTGATATTACCGCCCCGCTTCCCCGACTATACCTAAGCACTGTCAGCAACAACACTTTTGCTTACTGGCTACAAAAAGATTACCTGTTCGATGAAAACTTTATAGACCGCAATGGGCGCGATAAATACTTAGGCCGTCAGGTAGCCCTTAGCGGTGGCGCATTTCGCTCTATCACTACCTTTGGAGCTACATCTAAATTTTTAGCAGCAGCTAATTTCAGCACCACCACCCACCGGTTCTTCCCGGTCTATCCCTTCGTATCGGTAGGAGCCGTAATGAACGACTTGAAAAAAATAGATTTTGCAGCCGAAATCGGTCTGTCGTTAGCCATCATCCGCAACATGATTGAAATTCATTTGCCTTTAGTCACCACAAAAAACATCTCCGACAATCAAAAGGTGCTCGGCCTCGACAAATGGTATCAGAAATTCACCTTCACCCTAAAGTGGCAGATGCAAAAACCAATAGACCTAATCAGAAAATTTATTGGATAAAGGAGGCTCAAAAATCACTTCATTGCGCCATTGAAGTGAACCCCAATCTACAGACTACGCTAAAGATTATAGCAAACAACCGCAGCAACGCATCAACTGAAAATTAAAAATGTTTCTGTACACGCTTCTCTTCTTTTGGAGGAAAAGTAGTTAGAACATTCAACAAGCGGGTTTTGGGACTACCTCTTATGCCACTCTGAGGTTGTTGTTATCTAACGGGATAACGGTTTTCTGCGCTTTCTCCGTATTCATTGATTGTGTTTCTTCGAGTGAGTTGAATTTGATTTGAGCCTCGGCCATTTTTGAGTTATAATCTAAGGCCGAACTGCTTTTTTTGGCAATCTGAAACACGTGATCTAAACCTGTCCAAGTCATAAACCATCCCACCGGCTCTAACATTAAGTTGAGGCCGTGAGTATAGGCTGCGGAGATATGCAAAGTGGTAATGTAAAACAAGGTGATGATGAGGGTAAAACCGGTTCCCAACAACATATATCCTTGCTTGAGTGCTAAACGCTGTTCGGCCTTTAGCGCATCGGCAATATGATTGAAATAATTATTGAGGTTGTTAATGATAATCCGTTCCGATTCTTCGCTCCGCTCTCCGCTCAAAACATTAAACTTGAGCACGATGTTGTCGGATGATTTTTCATTGGCCATTTTTCGCACCTCTCTTAAAAAGTCATCGGATAAGGCGCGGTCGGAGAAAGGTCGAGAGTCAAATTCAGAAAACACATCATCATACCTATCAATCCAGATACAAATCTCAGGGTCTTCTAAAAACTTACGTGCATCTTCATCCGCTTGATTACTCATTTTCTCGGTTTTAATCCATTAATAAAATATTGGGTTCCACTCCAATTCCCTTTTTCTTACGGCATTTTTTCAGATAGGTTGCCTAATTGCCCCATTTCTTTCTTAAACAGGCTAAAGTGTTTCCCTCTAAATTGAAAGAAAGTGGGCAGCGATTAGTACAGTTACCAAACTATATGAGCAGAGAATTATCTGCGCATTGTTGCGGTAAAGCCCTGCTGATAATATATTTCGGTTTATGAAACAGGTATTCACCCTACTGCTTGCTGTGTTACTAACTGCCCCTTTGATGGCGCAAGAAAAAACAGAAAGCAAACCCTCCGGTAAGCCGGAGAAAAATTCAAGAACGGATGTGTTGGAAAATATTGATGCCCGAATGTTGTTTGTGCAAGGGGGCACATTTACGATGGGCTGCACCCGACCGCAAGACAGTTGTTACTACTGGGAGTTTCCGGCACACAAAGTCACCCTGAGCAATTTCTATCTGGCACAGTACCCCGTTATCCAACGCGAGTGGGAAATGGTGATGCATACCAAACCGTGGTTTTCAAAGGACTGTCCCGATTGCTCGATAGAGCATATCAGTTGGTACGATGC
>CAZQYO010000329.1:0-3327 GCA_964597415.1 uncultured Chitinophaga sp. | reverse complement strand
AGGACAGTTTAAAGTCATTAAAGAACAGGCTGGAACATTTTCTGACTCCATTAAACTATGGGTGTAATTATTTAAGAAACAGTAAAAAGTAAAATATCATGGCAGAAAAAAAAGCGGTCGAAAAAGAAAAAAGCATGGTTCTTCAGAAAGAGATGCTTGCCACTCTTTTCACAGAACTAAGTACCGCAAAAGAAAGAGGCCAAAAGGTGGTTTACACTTTTGTGCCGGGCAATATTACAGAGTTGATTCTTGCACTTGATATGTTGCCGGTGTATCCTGAAATAAATGCACTTCAAAGCGGTATGCGCAAAAAATCCGGATCCTATATAAAAGATGCCGAAAAGTTAGGCTTCAGCGAAGATGTTTGCACCTATGTCAAATGCGACATAGGAATGATGTTAAACGGGAACATAGGCCCAACTGGAGAAAAACTTCCCGAACCCGATTTATTGCAATTGAGCTATACCGGCTGTTTCACATTTATGAAATGGTTCGAAAATCTGGAACGCCTATATCCGGGGGTAGAAATTGCTATGCTGCATACTCCCTACCAAGAAGATGGGAAAATAACACAAGAACAGGTGGATTATATGGTGAAGCAATTGAAAGAAGAGGTGATTCCCAAAATGGAGAAAGTAGCAGGAAAAAAATTGGATTACGATCGCCTTTCAAAAATGTTAGAAAATTCAGCAAAGAGCGAAGACCTATGGGTAAAGGTATTGGAGTCAGCAAAGAACAAGCCCTCTCCTATTGATGCTTACTTTGCCGGGGTGTATTACATGGGTCCCATGAATACCGCCTTCAGAGGAACCGAAGTAGCATTAGAATATTATCAGGAATTATACAACGAGGTTTCGGAAAGGTTAGCGAAGGGATTATTGCCCATTAATCCGGAAGGTGAATTGAAAGAAGAGAAGTTCCGCTTAGTGGTGGAGGGGCCGCCAAACTGGACCAACTTCCGCGAATTCTGGAAAATATTTTACGACATGGGAGCCGTTATCGTAGCTTCTACATACACCAAAGTGGGAGGCTTATACGATCAAGGTTTTCGGCACGAGCCGGAAAAACCATTGGAGAGTTTAGCTAAATATTGTATGGGGTGCTACACCAATCTCAATTTACCACAGCGTGTGGACTTGATTGAACATTATATTAAGGAATACAAAGCGGATGGTTTTTTGATCAACTCCATTAAGAGTTGTAATTCCTTTTCGGCCGGTCAACTGCTAATGATGCGCGAAATAGAGCAGCGTTGCGGCATTCCTGTTGGGTTTATAGAGAGCGACTTGGTGGATCCTCGCTATTTCTCTTATGCCAACATTAAGAACCGATTGGAATCCTATTTCCAGATGCTCGGGCAGCGAAAAACAATTATGGAACAAGAAGCACAAGGAGTGTAAAACAGAAAATAATTTTTAAAACCGAACAATCCATTTTACTATGAGTAAATATTATCTCGGTGTTGACTTAGGCTCTACCACCTCTAAGGCGGTCATTATTAACGAGCAGGATGAAATTATCGGACGCGGAATAACCAACACCCGCGCAAACTATTCGGTAGCTGCGGATATTGCCCGCGATGAAGCACTATACAATGCCCGATTTTCTGTTCTCAAAAAAAACTTAGAAGCAGAAATTAAAGCACGCCCGGAATACAAGAAGTACATTACCGATTTAGAAAGTGTTTTCCAGTATGAGCAATTTAAAGTTCGGCTCGATAATCTGGGAGATGAGTTGGTAAAGACTTGTAATACATTTTTTCAGGATGCAGAGATGCGAGATAAAATCTTAAATCATTTGCGCAATATCCGCAAAGCCTTTAAACCTAAAATAAAGTACGATTACATCTATAACAATCTCGGTTCAAAAAATCAATTCTTCCGCGATGTGGTCTCTGAGAAATATAACGAGGAAGTCAACAAACTTGATTCAGCCCTTTTTGAGCCACTGATGACCGTTTGGGATAAAAGTATTACCCCCGCTGAAAACAAAGTTGTGACTTTCAATTTCAGACAACTGATTCACGAAGCGATGGAATTGCTGAAAGAGAAATACGACAACCTCCCCGAACTTACAGAAAACATTTCGATTGAAAGCGAAAAAAATTTTGATACAGAGATGTATCTGCTAAAAGGTGATTTTAAAAATGTTTCAGAATCCCTACACGACCGCATTGATGAAGTAGCCGAACTCGAGTTTAATATTGCTAACATGACCGGTACCGGCTATGGCAGAGCATTGCTCCCATTCCCTCAAGATTGCATTCGATCTGAAATTCTTTGTCATGCTTTTGGTGCTCATGCAGTTTTCCCGAACACACGCACCGTGCTCGATATTGGCGGGCAAGACACCAAAGCGATTCAAGTGGATAAATATGGATTGGTGACCAGTTTTCAAATGAATGATCGGTGTGCTGCCGGTTGTGGCCGTTATCTTGGATACATAGCCGATGAAATGAGTATTTCACTCAACGAATTAGGCCCCATGGCCATGAAGGCAGAAAAAGAAGTGACAATTTGCTCTACCTGTACTGTGTTTGCCGGAGCTGAGTTGCGCGAGTTGACAAACGTAGGCGAAAAGCGGGAAGATATTTTGGGAGGTCTGCATAAAGCTATCATCATGCGTGCCATGTCTCTCATTGCGCGCAGTGGTGGTGTGTTTAACGAGTTTACATTTACCGGTGGTGTAGCGCGTAATCAAGCTGTCATAAAATACTTAACACAATTAGTAAAGGGGAATTATGGTGAGGGTATTACCATCAATATTCATACAGATTCAATTTTTATGGGTGCACTGGGAGGAGCCATGTTTGCCCGCAGAAATATAAAAACCGATTTGCCAAGTGCTAAAAAAGCAAGTCAAGTGGCTATTTAGCAAAATTCAGTCTCTAAAAATAAGTAGTATGAAAAGCTCAATTTACACTATGGGTATAGATGTTGGCAGCAACTTTATTAAGCTGGTGCTGATAGAATATTCAGATACTCCCAAACTGGTTGACAAGCAAACCGAAAAAATACGCAAACGAAATCCCACCACTGTGGCCGATGAAATGGTGAACGCTATGTTGGCAAAACATCATTTGCAATACGAAGAAGTAGCCTACCTCGCTTCTACCGGTGAAGGTGATTTAGTAAAACGCAAACGCGGACATTTCTATGGTATGACGACTCATGCTCGGGGAGCCAATTTCTTTTTTCCCGATGCAAGAACTGTAGTCGATCTCGGAGCCTTGTATGTTCGCGCAATCCGCACCAGCGAAGGAGCACGGGTGCAGGACTATAAAATGACTGGTCAATGCGCCTCCGGCTCCGGTCAGTTTCTTGAAAA
>CAZQYO010000328.1:0-3330 GCA_964597415.1 uncultured Chitinophaga sp. | reverse complement strand
CTTAAACTCTGTAGAATCCGGCTCTGAGCCGCTGATCAATCAAAGCAAATCTCTAATCCCGAAACTAAATTTTTAAATCTTACTCAAATTAATAAAGATTACACAACCAATTAACATGGCAACCGAAACATCCTACGCAGAGAACCTGAGAAAAGCTATTCAAATTGCACAATCTTTGGCGAAAGAAAATTTGCATGCTAAGTTTTCGGGAGCGCACTTGCTAAGTGCTTTATTGCACAAAGATGTAGAGTTAATCCCATTGTTAGAAGGTATGGGGAAGGACTTTTTTTATATGCAGGATTGGGCAAATGTGCGTATTGATGAGTTTCCTAAAAGTGCAAAGCCTACTGATAACCCATTAGGAGATGAGAAGATTGGCGCTGTAATGTTGGAGGCAGATAACATCCGCATAAAATTGAATAAAGATCAAATTGATGCTATTTGTGCATTGGCTGCACTCGCTACACCGGGAGTGTCTTTTACTTACGAGCAATTAAAGTCATTCCCACTAACTCAAGCTGAACTTGTTACAGCACAGGCAGAAGAATCTTCTTTAATGCAGGCCGTAGCTGCTGTAAAGTCCGGCAGTGTTGATGCGTCTGTTGCGCAAAACGCTTTATTGAAATTCTGCCGTGACAAATCAGCTCTTGCACGGGAAGGGAAATTAGACCCGATCATAGGTCGTGATAAGGAAACAAGGATGGTAACTGAAATACTTTGCCGCAGAACAAAGCCGAATGTAATGATCACAGGAGAGCCGGGCGTGGGCAAAACAGCTTTAGTGGATGGCTTTGTACAAAACATTGTAGCAGGAAAAGTTCCTGACGTACTGAAAAATGCAGTGGTGTTTGAGCTGGATTTTGGATCGTTAGTTGCCGGAGCAGCTTACAAAGGGGAAGTAGAGGAGCGACTAAAAGGTGTTATCAAAGAAATTAAGCAATTTGAAAAGGCTATTCTCTTTATTGATGAAATACATGCGCTGGTGGATAGCAAGGGTGGGAATCCGGGTATTGCCAATATTTTGAAACCCGAATTGGCGAGAGGTGAATTAACCATTATAGGAGCTACCACTTTAGAAGAGTACCGCAAGAATATTGAAAAGGATGAGGCATTTAACCGAAGGTTTGAAGTGATAACAGTTAACGAACCGGAAGAAAGCGTGAGCGTAAAAATGCTTCAGCATATTTTGCCACTCTATGAAAAACACCACAAACTAACTTTGTCATCCGAATCACCATCAGAAGCTGTTCGTCTTGCCAAACGCTATTTGAAGGAAAGAAGGCTTCCAGACTCTGCTATTGATCTCATTGATCGCACTATGTCAGTGGTACGAATGATGGGGGAAACTTCAAAATCAGAAATTTCTGCGCTAAAGGAAAAGTTGCAGCAATTAAGTGTTGAGCAGAATATTGATAAATCTGCACAATTGAAGAATTTGAAAGGATTCTATTCTGAAATAAGTGATAAGTTAAGCCATGTTCTGTTAGGACAGTTAGATAATCCAACTGTTTCAGAAACTTTTGAAAATGCCGATGAATTATTGGTGTATCTGCAGGATATGCTTGAAAAGTTAGAGTCCTTAGCAGGAAATATAAAAACCGAGGTTGATAAAGGTGATTTAGCAGCAGTTGTGGCGCATAAAACAGGTATCCCCTTGGGCAAAATTCAAACAAGCGAAAAGGAAAGGCTTTTGTCTATGGATAGTGCGCTTAAAAATCGGGTAATTGGGCAAGACCATGCTTTGAAAGCTATTGCTGAAGCGGTATTAGAAAATCGTTCAGGGTTAGGTAAGCCGGGGCAGCCTATTGGTTCATTTTTCTTTCTTGGTTCAACCGGAACCGGTAAAACGGAACTGGCAAAAAGCATTGCAGAATTTCTGTTTGGGCAAGAAACATCCATGATCCGATTCGACATGAGTGAATTTAAAGAGGAACATTCGGCAGCCCTGCTATACGGTGCCCCTCCGGGCTATGTAGGTTATGAGGAAGGAGGGGTGTTGGTGAACAAAATACGCCAACAACCATACTCGGTTATTCTTTTTGATGAAATTGAAAAGGCGCATCCATCGGTATTCGATGTATTTCTGCAAATATTAGATGAAGGAAAAATGCACGACCGTTTAGGGAAAGAAGGTGATTTCTCTAATGCTATTATCATTTTCACCTCAAATATTGGAGCCGACACTATTATCAAAGAATTTCAAGAGGGCAAAATTCCTAAGTCAAATGAATTGATGGAAATTATGCAGAAATATTTCAGACCTGAGTTCCTTGCTCGTATTACTGAAATAATTCCATTTGCCCCTGTAAGCGAAAGCATGATAAATCAGATATTTAGTATTCATTACAATGCGCTTCATAAAATGCTGGAACGAATGGGAATAGAATTAAATCTGGATGAAGAGGCGGCAAAAAAACTTTCTATGGAGGGTTTTTCTCCTCGCTATGGAGTTCGACCGCTATCGGCAGTAATCCGTAACAGACTCCGCAGACCTCTAAGCAGGATGATTATTGCGGGACAAATTGCGAAAGGCTCCAAGGTCAGATTATCGCTTAAGAATGATGAACTGGATTGGCAGATTGCTTAATATTTCTTCAAAAACTTAAATGTATTTTTGTGCCGTTTAATGTTTATATAGGTAATCTAGCATCTTTAGATGATGATACTATGAATAATGTAGCTACTATATTGCAATCCTATTTCAGCAGGATATCCAACTCAGCTAATTCATTTGGAAGTATATTAGTAGTTGATCGGGCACCGAGTCTTACAGATAGTGACCTCCTATGCTACTTGGTTACTGATTTCATTAATTCAGTTGTCGTTTCATTTGATAGCAGGATTCAACGCGGAACTGCCGGCAATACTATCTTTCATACTCACCCTACTATTGCTGCCTCTGAGGTTTATATAAGCAATATTACTGAATACGGAGCCAACAGACCTGCCGCTATTGCCAATCTTATCTTCCATGAATTAATGCACAACAAAGGAACCATAGGTGAAAGATTACATAGAGTAGGTGGGGGAGGATTAGCCGCTTCGGTACTTACATCTGCATCTTCTTTGAGTGAAGGAAATATTCGATTTATGCAAGGCTGCCTAAGCAGAAATGTGAGGCAGTGGACAGCCGGTTTTGAAGCTAATGATTGGTAGGTTTGAAACGCTGATACAGGAAATAAGTTTAAATTCACACAATCATACTTAAAATAACCTTCAACATAAATTCTTTAACTATGGCATTAACAGTTTGGATTGGTAATTTATCGGGTGAAAGTTCAGATAGAATGAACAGTGTTAGAACTTATCTCCTTAGCTTATTTAGTGGAA
>CAZQYO010000327.1:0-3336 GCA_964597415.1 uncultured Chitinophaga sp. | reverse complement strand
ATAGCTCTCTCTTGAAAGATTTAAAATAGGAAGAGGTTGCCTTAAGTTAGGCAACCTTTTTTATTGGTGCTGGTAAGAGTTCTTCCCAAGCTAGGTTGAGGCAGCTATGAGTGAGGAATTCCTTTTGCCGATTAATAAGCACTCTCTGTAAAGTTTTTATTTCCCCGCAACTACTTCTTTATATTTCCTGAGGTATTCGTCTGCTAAAGCAATATTCCCTTTGTTGCGATAGCTGACGCTCATATTCATATAGCCTGCCGGATACTTAGGATTCAAGGCTATCAGTTTTTGTGAAATGGCGATGGCTTCATCAAACTGACCATTAAGGCCGTAAGCCACTCCTAAATCTTCATAATATAATTCTGCTTTAGGGTTCATTTCTATGGCTTTTTTAAGGTACTCAATAGCCTGGCCTAAGTTATGCCCTACCTTGCCATAAGCAGTACCTATCAGATAATAATCGGCTGCATCGGCCGGCTTCAGTTCATTGCCTCGCTGCAACCAATAACTCACCGAGTCAGGAGCATTAATCTTTGCAAAAGCCTGCGCCATCAAATAGCGAATTTCCATTTGCTCCGGTTTCATGTTATATGCCTTCCGCAAATTCTCAATGGCTTTAGATCCGTTATTAGCATCATTATATACCACGCCCAGATTAAAGTAAGCATCGTAGTATCCTCCTACTCTGTAAGCTCCCGCCTTTTCATACACATCTATTACCTCCTCCGCCTTGTGGTCTCGCTTATATAGCGCGTTTCCCAGCAACAGCCAGGCATTGCTATGAGTGGGATAGATGCGCAATGCTTCTTTCAGGTGGAAGATAGAGGAGTCTAACAATAGCCGAGAAATAGAACTATCCGGCAACATATTTATCGCATTTAGTTCTGCCTCGCTCTTGGTACCGCAACTCAAATCATCGAAAATAATCTTGATCATACCGCTGTCACGCAGTGCAGTGATATTTGAGCCGGCTGCTTTGGTGAGGTCTCCCCCAACAGAGGTCTGTATCTTGGCAGAGTTAGGACTTGTGGAAACATCTCTTCGAAACAAAGTAAAACTGTCCTTCCAGTCGAAATTGCGCGAATAGGTTTTTACAGAATAAAGTCCAATGATAAGCAACAGAGTAGCCCCCAGAAATTTAGTAGATTTAATATAGTGTATAAGCAGATAGGCGAGTACAATGCAAAAACCCAGTGAACTCATGTAAACAAACCGCTCATTCATCAGTACACCAACGGTAAACAACAAATTAGTCACTACCGAAAAGGTTATGAAGTAAAACAAGATGCCGTAGGATAAAAGAGATTTGCGTTTGATGGTGAACAGCGCATAGAATCCCAGTGCGGCATTGATGACGAAAGAAAGAATAAACTTACCATCATTGACATCCACATAGGGAATTTGATTAAAATAGTAATCGTGAGTAAGTGGATGTGGAAATACTAACAACTTAAAATAATAGAGAAAAGTAAGCACTGCGGTGGCAAAGTGTTGCGTACCCGTGGCCAACAAAAAGGGATTGTTCAAAATTTCAGGAGAGTCCTGCGTAATGCCCGCCTGTGTGAATTTAGCTCGGAGAATTAAAAACACAACCGCCGGCACAGCATAAGACCCAAGCGTAAGGGCGTAATCCTTTACTTTAGCTTTGGTAAAAAAATAAAAAGTTAAAGGGATAATAGCAAAGAAAGTAATGGCGTTTTCTTTTGACAAAAGCGCAACAAAATAGATTAGCGCTCCCCATATAATATGCACAATCTTACCGGTTTTAGCATAGCGTACGGAGGCCAATAGAGCCAGCAAAGAAAAAAGCATACACATAACTTCATCTCGGCCTTTGATGTTGGCAACAGCTTCGGTATGGATGGGGTGAGCAGCATATAGTAGAGTAATAACAAACGATAGCGAGAAATAAAATGGCACTCCCTTTTTAGGAGGAAGTAGTTGCTGCAATAAATAGTAAAGTACCAAACCTGTAAAACCAAAAAGAAGAATATTAATCAAGTGACTGAGAAAGGGGTTTAGATACGGATCATTATCCGTCATAATGATATTCTTATCGGTAATCACCTCGCGTTTGTCGCCACGAATTTTCCGCATGATTTCATACTCCACCGAAAGAGTGACCATACTCAAAGGGCGGTAACGACCTCCGCTCACTAATTTAGCCCCCCGCTCACCAAAGAAACCTTCAAACATATCGTGAGTAAAGTGATCCTTTATGCCTCCGAAACCTTTCTTGGTAAACTTATTATCGGTTACCACAATGGTATCGTCAATCGCATAGCGATTTTGGAGTGTATTGCTATAGAGAAGTAGCGAAAAAAGAAAAATGATGAAATAAGGAGTGAAAGGAGGAAACTGAATACCGGCAGAAGGTACGGGCGGTAAGGTGGTGCTTATGACTGTCTGCTTAGTACCTGAATTTGCTGCTTTCTTCTGTTTAGCCACTGTAAATATTTTGTGTGCAAAGTAAACAAGTGTTATTTGGCAAACAACCTCCGCTTCCACTCAGCGGCAGCAATTAATAAAAAGACGAGTGTCAATTAATGGTAAGGATATTTGCAACTAAGCTAATTAATTTACCATAGGTAGCATAGGATGCTATATACAGAGAAAAATAACTCAAAATAAATTCTTAAAAGAGCCTTTTAGAAAGGTAACATTTCCCGAGCATCCTGTATAAGTTCTTTGACATTAGGGACTAAATTAAGAGCTATAACTCCGCCACTGTATAGTAACACTGCAAGAGTTGAACGCAACAAGATATTGAATGCCGGCAC
This sequence comes from uncultured Chitinophaga sp., assembly GCA_964597415.1. Classification (GTDB taxonomy): domain Bacteria; phylum Bacteroidota; class Bacteroidia; order Chitinophagales; family LD1; genus Bog-950. The sequence continues at coordinate 556 of CAZQYO010000327.1, read as the reverse complement.
TTGCATCTTAGGAACAAAGAAAAGGATAGCGCACAACAAGGAGATTAAGACTAAAGCCTGTACTGATTTTATCGAATAGGGTTGTAACCCAAAGCTTCTGTACACTATTGCAAACTTTGCTATAAAATATAAAGCGGATGACAAGGCGGTGGCCGATGCCGCACCGTAGATACCATATCGAGGCACAAGAACAAAATTCATAATGACGGAAAAACACATCACTCCTATTAGTAGCGTACCGCCTTTCCAAAAGTTATCGGAACTAAAAATAATTTGGGTAATAGCCCCACCGGCTATGTTGAACATTGCACCAAAACTGATGATAATTACCACTCCAATCCCTCCGGCATACTTAGGAGGCAATAACTGTAATATAAACTCAATATTGGTTACTATACCAATGAAAATAAGGCCGCAAATAATGATCAGGTAATTTGCCGACAGGTAGTATATTTTTTTTATCTCCTCAAGTTCATTCTGTACTAAAGCATGAGAAATTTTAGTTCCCGCTATTCTGTCCATTGCATTGAGCGGAGCTTCAATAATGTTGGGTATA
>CAZQYO010000326.1:0-3362 GCA_964597415.1 uncultured Chitinophaga sp. | reverse complement strand
TGGCTGCACCATCGGCATATCTGAATGTAAAAAAGCCAATACACTCTTTATATCCTGATCGCTCATGTGCGGAAACTTGGGCATATACAAAGGCACAAATTGTCCTGTTTTAGGTTTCACCCCTGTGCGTAGAAAATATACAATTTCCGCATCGCTCCAGTTGCCAATACCATGCTCTTTGCTTTGGGTAATATTGGCAGAGTGTATTTCTCCAAACTCAGGCGGTACCTCGGTCAGCAAGCGGCCGCTCAGTTTACCATCCGATCCGGTATGGCACACCACGCACTGTACCGAAGCAATTTTAGCCCCTAACGCTACTGAAGCCGAGTCGGGAGTTACTTGCGGAAATTCGTTTTTCTCGACAGAATACTTGGGGATTCCATCTACTTGAATGTAAATAACAAAGCAAATCCCAATGACTACCATAGAGAGTATTAGGTATAAGCAGAAGCGGAGTACTGTCTTCATAATTTGTGGTGGTATTAAAGGTTAATCGCTGATTAGAACTGAAAAGATAAAGCAGTTTTTTAGAAAAACGAAAAAAATAAGGGAGTTCGGAAATCTTTTTCAAAGTGGGCGATTGTGCGACATTTAGCCACCCACTTGTCATTTCCCCCATACCTGCTATATTCGCACGCTCAAAACTAAAACAGCAATATGGCCACCACCGCAGATATCAGAAACGGATTGTGCATAGAGTTCAATAACGACATTTATCAGTTTGTCGAGTTTCAACACGTAAAGCCCGGCAAGGGCAATGCCTTTGTTCGCTGCCGGATGAAAGGGATGCGCACCGGCCGTATGCTGGAGCACACTTTTCCTGCCGGTCACGAAATTATTACCGCCAAGGTAGTGCGCAAGCCTTTCCAGTTTCTGTATAAAGATGACATGGGTTTCAACTTTATGGATCAGGAAACCTTTGACCAAATTTCGGTGGACGGAAAGATGGTAGAAAACAATGACTTTCTGCGCGAGGGCGATGTGTGTGAAGTCATCATTCACGAAGAAAATAATCAGATTTTGGGTTGTGAATTGCCCGCTCATGTAATTCTGGAAGTCACCTACACCGAAGATGCCGTGGCCGGAAACACCGCTACTAATGCACAAAAACCGGCTACCCTCGAAACAGGAGCAACCATTACCGTGCCGCTGTTTGTAAACACGGGAGATAAACTGAAAGTAGATACCCGCACCCGTTCATACGTAGAAAGAGCGAAGGATAAGTAAGGATATGGAAGTTGAATCTTCCTCTTTGTAAAGACGGGATTGCACGTATCTAATAAAGAAGCCAAACTTTTCCTACTTTCGACCTCCCTACATTAACCGAAAACAATTGCTATGGATATTAAGCAGATACAGGAACTGATTAAGTTAGTAAAGAAAGCTGACCTATGCGAGTTAAAACTGCGCGAAGGTAATTTCGCCATCAGTATTAAAAACAAAGGCAGCGAAACAGTCACCTATACCCAGCCTAACATTGTGGCACCTCCGGTAAATCAAGCGCAGCCGGTCGCCAAAACCAATGCAGAAGAAAAGGCAAGCACTTCATCAGCCGCTCCGGTGGTCAACGATAACCTGCTTACTTTTCGCTCGCCTATGGTGGGCACTTTTTACCGCAAGCCCAGTGCTGATAAAGACCCCTATGTGAAGGTGGGGGATGTGATTAAGAACGGAGATGTGCTTTGTATTATTGAGGCAATGAAACTGTTCAACGAGATTGAATTTGACGGTGGCGAAGGCCGCGTTGTGAAAATATTAGCAGAAGATTCTTCTCCGGTGGAATACGACCAACCGCTCTTCTTAATCGAAAAAGTGTAACGATAATATGCCGATAGGCTAATATGCTCATAAGACTAATTCATTAGGCATATCCGTTTACCGGCACATCTGTTTATTACTATGTTCAAGAAAATACTAATTGCCAACCGCGGTGAAATTGCCCTCCGGATTATCCGGACTTGCAAAGAAATGGGCATTAAAACCGTAGCCGTTTACAGCACAGCCGATACTGAAAGTCTGCATGTGCGCTTTGCCGATGAAGCCGTATGTATAGGTCCACCGCGCAGCCGTGACAGCTACCTGAACATGCAAAACATAATGGCCGTAGCCGAACTGACCAATGCGGATGGCATTCATCCCGGATATGGTTTTTTGGCAGAGAATGCTGAGTTCAGCGATCTGTGCACCAAGTATAAAATTAAATTTATTGGCCCTCCCGGTCACCAGATACGAGCCATGGGCGATAAAATTACCGCTAAAGCCACCATGCTAAAAGCCGGTGTGCCTTGCATCCCCGGAAGTGATGGATTAGTAGAGAACCTGAACGATGCAAAAAAAATAGCTCTGAAGATTGGTTATCCGGTGATTCTGAAAGCTACTGCCGGTGGCGGTGGAAAAGGAATGCGCATTGTGCACGATGAAAGTGGCTTAGAAAAAGCCTATACGATGGCTCGCACGGAGGCCGGAGCTTCGTTTGGAAACGATGGTGTGTATATGGAAAAATTTATTGTAGAGCCGCACCATATCGAAATACAAATAGCGGGCGACCAATATGGCGAGGCCTGCCACCTAAGCGAGCGCGACTGCTCGGTGCAGCGCAGACATCAAAAATTAGTAGAGGAAGCTCCTTCGCCTTTTGTAGATGAAGCCTTACGCAAAAAGATGGGAGACGCTGCGGTGAAGGCGGTAAAAGCCATACAATATGAAAGTGTAGGTACCATAGAATTTCTGGTAGATGCCAATAAGCAATTCTACTTTATGGAAATGAACACGCGGATTCAAGTAGAGCATACGGTGACGGAAGAGGTGATGGACTTTGACTTGGTAAAGGAACAAATCATGATTGCAGCCGGCACCCCAATTTCAGGGATGTTGTATTTTCCCAACCGGATGCACGCGATTGAGTGCCGTGTAAATGCCGAAGATCCCTTAAACAACTTTGCCCCTAATCCGGGCAAGATTACGGCACTACATACCCCCAAAGGCTACGGGGTGCGCGTAGATACTCACATTTATGCCGGTTACACGGTTCCTCCTTTTTACGACAGCTTGTTAGCAAAGGTGATATGCCGCGCCAAGAGCCGCGAGGAGTGCATCGTAAAGATGAAGCGCGCCATGCAGGAGTTTATTATTGAAGGCATAAAAACCACCATCCCCTTTCACATCGCTCTGATGGATAACGAAGAATTTCGCTCGGGGAAATTTGACACCGGCTTGTTAGACCGCTTCGATTATGTGAGTGCTATAAAGGAGTTGCCGGGTGAATCGCATTAATCTCTGAAGGGATAAAATAGAATAAGGAGAATGCCGAAGTCGGTCCCTTACTTATTGAATGTATTGCGACATCATCCCTATCTCCACAG
>CAZQYO010000325.1:0-3364 GCA_964597415.1 uncultured Chitinophaga sp. | reverse complement strand
CGGTAACAGCGGCATAATTACCAAGCCGGTTTCTACAAAGATGATGAGAAACAGAATGACGTAAGTAAGGGTACCGTAATGGGTAAGTATCTCTGCCAAATGCTTATCGAGATGCAGAAAAAGGTCGAGGGCAAATTTTATGAAATCCATGATTGCGACAAAGATAGTTTTCTATCAGGAAGCTAAAATGCAACTAAAAAAATCAATCTTATATCTTTGAGGCAACACACTATAACCCTCATGAATAGACTGCGACTCTCCGTTATACTCAACCTATTTTTTTTAATGGCTTTAAGCCAGGGCGAAACCAACATCTGGTATTTTGGCGCAATGGCCGGGGTTGACTTTAACAGCGGCTCACCGGTAGCTCTTACCAACGGAGCTTTGAGTACCGGTGAAGGTTGTGCCACTATCTGCGACAAGAACGGGAACCTGCTGTTTTATACAGACGGCATCAAAGTATGGAACCGCAACCACGTGCAAATGACAAATGGATTTGGATTGCTGGGAGATCCTTCCTCTGCGCAATCGGCCATCATTGTCCCTAAGCCGGGTAATGCGGTGCGCTATTACATATTCACGGTAGCCGCAAATGGAAATCCCGGTGGCTTTTGTTACTCGGAGGTGGACATGACATTAAACGGAGGCTTGGGCGATGTGATTCCGGGAACTAAAAACACCCAACTGTTTACTCCTTCGGTAGAAAAGTGTACGGCTGTAAGACATGCCAACGGTCTTTATGTATGGGTGCTGGCACACGGATTCAATAACAACCGGTACTATGCCTATTTAGTAAACTGTACCGGAGTAAGCGCTCCCGTGACCACCGATGTAGGGCAAGTGGAGGGAACCCCCGGATGGGGATACATGGAAGCATCGCCCAATGGGAAGCGAATAGGTACAGCGATGCGCAGTGTAGGTTTTGAAGTATTGGATTTTAATAACGCAACCGGAGTAGTTTCTAATCCGATATTCCTCGGATACCCCGGTAATTGTTACGGCATTTCCTTTTCACCAGATAACAATGTGCTGTATGGTTTGCAGATAGGCAACGGAAATCTTTATCAGTGGAATTTGCAAGCGGGATCACCGGCTGCAGTGATTGCCTCTATCACTTCACTGAGCAATGCCCACGGAACGGGTTCTCCTTATTATGGAGGAGCGATTCAACTAGGGCCTGATGGCAAGTTGTACATCACGCAATATGGGCAACCTTATCTCAGTGCTATCAACAATCCGAATACATTGGGAGCGGGTTGTAATCTACAGTTTAATGCAGTTGACTTGTTGGGTCGAAACTCTATTCTCGGTCTGCCGCCTTTTATACAAAGCTTTTTCGATACTACTGCGCTCATTCAATCTAACGGGCATTGCGCTAATCATCCGGTTTCCTTTACCATCAGCGGAAATACTTCCTACTTAGATTCAGTAGATTGGAACTTCGGTGACCCGGCTTCCGGCATGGCGAATACTTCCACCTCTTTAGCTCCTTCGCATACCTTTAATTCAGGAGGCACATACACGGTGCAGTTGATTCGGTGGTTGAGTTGTATTTCAGATACTTCATTTTTAAGTGTAACTATTACCGGACCCTCTACCTCTTCACAAAACATTACTATTTGCCCTAACAGCACCTATACTCTCCCTGCCGGAGGGATTGTTTCTGTAACGGGAACGTATGTAGATACTATCCCTGCTTCAAATACTTGCGACAGTATCATCACTACTCACCTAACAGTAGCGGTAATAAATGTGGATGCCGGAACAAATACGGCTATATGCAAAGGAGAGTCCACCTCTCTGGATGCTACCGGAGGTTTGTTTTACACCTGGACCCCCACTACGGGTTTAAGTAATGCTAACATCGCCAATCCCGTGGCTTCGCCCCTGGCCACTACTACTTATACTGTTTCCTCACAAGTAGATGTAGGAAACAGCATTGTAAATGGTGATTTTAGTGCGGGCAACACCGGATTTTCCTCTTCTTACACTTACAAAACACCTCCCAACACCAGTGAGGGACAGTACTGGGTTTCTACTAATGCACAAGCTTGGAACGGAGGAATGGCTTCTTGTGGCGACCACACTTCGGGAAGCGGCAATATGCTTTTAGTCAATGGTGCCACTACGGCCAACGTTTCTATTTGGTGCCAAACAGTGAGTGTAGAACCTAATTCTACCTACGCTTTTATCACCTGGCTGATGACACTCACCTCCGGCAACCCTGCCCAACTTCAGTTTTCAATTAACGGCACATTGTTAGGGTCTGTATTTGTTGCGCCCAACGGCACTTGTACGTGGCAACAGTTTTACACAACTTGGAGTTCGGGCAGTAACACAACCGCCAATATCTGCATTGTAAATCAAAACACTATTGCCAGCGGAAACGACTTTGCGATAGATGATATTTCCTTCTCGAAATTGTGCACCGCTACCGATTCTGTTGTAATTACGGTATATCCAACTTATACCGACACCGTAGATGCCTTTATCTGCCAAAATGAAACTTATACTTTACCCGATGGCAGCACTACCTCCACCGCAGGAACATACATTGATACCTTAACCACTATTCATAATTGCGATAGCATTATTACTACACAACTGCGAGTATATCCCACATATTCTTTCAGCTCGAGCCAAACCATTTGCCCCAGTGATTTATACATTATGCCCAGCGGAACTCCGGTGAATGTTACCGGTGTTTATATAGACACGCTGCAATCTGTAAATGGCTGCGACAGTGTGATTACGGTAAATCTCACCGTAGTTCCTCCTGCGATTAATGTGAGCAGTGATACCGCAATCTGCCTCGGCAGTTCGGTGCCCCTGAATGCGAGTGGAGGATTGTACACTTATACTTGGACTCCCGCTGCCGGTTTGAGTGATAGCAGCATTGCCAATCCGGTGGCCACTCCAACCCAAACCACCTCTTACATCGTCACTACACAAGTAGCATCGGGTGATATGATCGGCAATGGAGATTTCTCAGGGGGGAATGCCGGATTCAGCAGCGATTATATTTATACGACTGACCTGACCCCTGAAGGCACTTATTACGTAGGCGCTAACCCCAATACTTATCACAGCGGATTTTCGGCTTGCCCTGACCATACTACCGGAACGGGCAATATGATGATAGTGAATGGTGCGGGTACGGCCGGTCTCAATGTGTGGTGCCAAACCATTAACGTAGTTCCCAATACCAATTATGCTTTCACTTGTTGGGTAACCAGTGTAGCGGGAGGCAGCCCGGCCATTCTGCAATTTTCTATTAATGGTGCTTTGCTGAGTACTCCGTTTACTGCGCCTGCCACTACCTGCCAATGGCAACAATTTTATGCGGTGTGGAATTCAGGCAGCA
>CAZQYO010000324.1:0-3368 GCA_964597415.1 uncultured Chitinophaga sp. | reverse complement strand
ACTATGTATATCTCCTTCTTAATCATACTCTCTTATTATTGGTAAAAATATAGTTTTGCGAATAATGACCTCCGTGAATCAACCGAGCATTACGCTCAGCCTGTTTTTCGATTACTGTACCCAACATTCACTTCCGTTTGCTTTCTATCGTTTGCCGGAGCAAAAAGCCATTCATGTAACGGCACAAAAAAAGTCGAAAGTCAAAAATACTTTTACTTCGGAGGAAGCGGGGTTTCTCTTTGCTCCCTTTGCTGAAGATGTTGCACTGCGCAAAGTTTTTATTTCAGCAGATATACAACAGGAAGAAAAAAATCTGCCGGCATTAAATTTTGCTGCAAACCATAAACAAACATCTATTGGGGCTATTCCCTTCCATAGTAAGTCCACCCTAAAGCCGGAGTTTGAAAAGCGGGTCTCAAAAATAAAAAGCGCTATTCAGCAAGGAAGATTCAGTAAAGTAGTAGCAGCCAGAGTACGCAAAATAAAAAAGCCGCTGGCGTTTCATCCCGCTGTGTTTTTCAAAAAGCTTTGTCAAAAATATCCCCTTGCTTTTGTGTCGCTGGTATATACTCCTGCCTATGGCATCTGGATAGGAGCTACGCCTGAAGTGCTACTGCAAGCCCAAGGGAGTGAGTTTAAAACCTACTCATTAGCCGGCACACAAGAAAACAAAGTGCATACAAACCCAAAGTGGGGACAAAAGGAAACCATAGAGCAACAAATAGTGACGGAATACATTAGCCGTCATTTCAAAACATCCGGCAAGGGGCTATTGTATATTACAAAGCCCGAGACTATTATAGCAGGCAATCTGTTGCACCTTCGCAGCACATTTACACTCACAGGTGTAGATTACAAAACGTGGCCGCAGATAGTAGCGCGGCTGCACCCCACCCCTGCCGTGGCGGGAGTTCCCAAAAAAGAAGCGATCCATTTTATTCAACGCGAAGAGCCATCGCCTCGCAGGTTTTACAGCGGTTATTTGGGGCCGGTAAATCATTCTCAAGAAACTTCTTTGTTTGTAAATCTCCGCTGCATGGAAGTCACTCCGCAACACCTTATTTTGTACACGGGTTGCGGCATCACCAAAGATTCGGTGCCGGCAAAAGAGTGGGCCGAAACGCGGATTAAATTACAAACGCTCTTGAATGTGCTGGATGGAATGAACGCTTGCCGATAAGCCTTGCGCTTCTCCCAAAGTATAATAATTCTTCTTACCGGCCGAGCTGCTTTCTATCACTATAAGCGAAAGTTTTTCACCTTTGCCGCCCAATGAAATCAGCGAAAACAGGAGTACAGTTAATTGCAGAAACCTGCCAACTCAAAGGTATCCGCAAAGTTGTTTTCTCTCCCGGTTCGCGTTCTGCGCCATTGGTTATTGCCTTTTCGCAACTACCCGAAATAGAGTGTATGGTTATTCCCGATGAGCGATCAGCCGGATATTTTGCTCTGGGCATCGCCCAGCAATTGCAAGAAACAGTGGCGGTCGTTTGCACATCGGGAACTGCTGCCATCAACTTGCTGCCCGCTTGCTGTGAAGCTTATTATCAGGAAGTACCCCTGCTGTTTCTAACTGCCGACCGTCCCCAAGGAGCGGTATATGACGGAGAGAATCAGGCTATTTTCCAGGAAGGATTGTTTGAGAACTTTGCCATAGATTATGAATTGGATGCCGATGGTGAAACTGCGGTGGAAATTGTACGCACCGTAGAAAAGGCTTTGTTTGAAGCACATGATCGCAAACGCCCTTGCCGGTTGAATATTCATCTGAATGAGCCTTTGTATGAAATGGCGGAAACCACCGACTCCAACATTCCGAAAAATATTTTTAAGCCGGCAGCAGCGGGCAACACCACAGAGTTTCGCATACAGTCGCAGGAAGCGATGGCGGAAGAATTAGCCAGGTCGCCCCGCAAATTAATCCTGATAGGGCTGCACCGCCCCGACAAAAATTTTACGGAGCAGATGAAAGCCTTGTCCTTGCGAAAGGATGTAGTGGTGCTGATAGAGTCTATTTCTAATTGCCCGCTCGAAGGTGCCATTTCTGATTTTGATTCGTGTTTGGTCGCCATCAAAGATTCAGAAGTTCCTCTGTTTACTCCCGATATTGTTATCACCTTAGGCAATCAGATTATTTCAAAACACATTCGCGAATTTCTGCGAAAATACAAGCCGGCCTTTCACTGGGATATTCCTTCAAATGGCGAAACACGGGGTAGCAATTACTTTCATTTGGCAGAAAAGCACTTCCCTTATATCCGCGAAGAGGAGGCCGTGGAATGTTTGATGGAAATGCCCGAAAGCAAAGACCATGACTTTAAAACACATTGGCACACTTTATCTGCTAAGGTGGCGCAACAGAAAAACAAGTATCTGCAAGAGGCTCCTTTTGCTGACTTTACCGTTTTTCAAACACTCATTTCTTCTTTTCCCAAAGGCAGCAACATTCAATACGGCAACTCCACTCCTGTTCGCTATTCCAATTTCTTTCCACACGATATTTCATTGACGGTAAATGCCAACAGAGGAACCAGCGGAATTGACGGATGCGTGAGTACCGCAGCAGGTGCCGCTCATGTAAATCAGGCATTGACTATTTGCGTGGTGGGAGATGTGAGCTTTCTGTACGATTCCAATGCCCTTTGGAACAACTATCTCTCTCCCGATTTTCGCATCATTATCATCAATAACTCCGGAGGTAATATTTTTCGCCTGATTGAGGGACCTGTGAATGTCCCGGACTTTGAGAAGTTCTTTGAGACTAAACATCAACTCACTGCCCAAGCTCTCGCTTCCATGTTTGACATCCCTTATTATTTTTGCGACCGGCCGGAACAATTGGACGAAGCGCTGGCCGATTTCTATCTCCCTCAAAAAGGAAGACCGGCTATTCTCGAAATACAAACGAACAATGAAACCAGCGCTGCTGTTTTTAAACAATATTTCAAACTAATTAAGCCTTAGACTATGAGCAAAAGAAACTGGACTACGATTAAAGACTACAAAGAAATCAGATTCGAACTTTTTGAAGGCATTGCCAAAATCACATTAAACCGCCCCCGGTATTACAACGCTTTTACACCGCTTACGGTGAAGGAGATGATTGATGCCATGTTTATTTGCCGCGACAATCCCGACATTCAATGTGTGGTATTTACCGGTGAAGGCGATAAGGCTTTCTGTAGTGGTGGCGATCAAAATGTGCGCGGGCACGGAGGTTATGTGGGAACAGATGAAGTACCTCGCCTGAATGTGCTCGACTTACAGAAACAAATCCGCTCTATCCCCAAAGCGGTGATTGCAATGGTCAATGGCTTTGCAATAGGAGGCGGGCATGTGTTGCATGTGGTGTGCGACCTGACTATTGC
>CAZQYO010000323.1:0-3372 GCA_964597415.1 uncultured Chitinophaga sp. | reverse complement strand
GCCGAAGTGGAAGAGTTGCGTGAGAGTGAAGATGCTATAGATAACAGAGTCGCTAAACTGTTGGAGCGACCACGGCATCTGCTTTCCACCATGCTGGTAGCCAATAACCTTGCAAATATTGGAGTGGTTATCACTTCTTATTTTGTTACGCGGGGAATCTTTGACCTCATTCAGCTCCCCGATAAAGTGCCGGTCTTTCAATTTGAAATATCGCGTTATGTCATAGAATTTGTATGGAACGTAATAATAGTTACCTTTCTTTTGGTGCTTTTTGGTGAAGCGACACCAAAAATATTTGCCACTTACAACAAGGTGAAAATTGCCCGGTTTATGTCCGGCATTTTCCTGCCTCTCAATCGTGTTTTTTACCCGCTCAATTATGTTTTGGTCGGTTCTACAAAAGTATTGGAAAAGAGGTTGAAGAAATACAACAATGAAATTGACATTGATGAGATAAACAAGGCTATTGAAATGACGGTTGAAAAGCGAGAGTCTAAGCAGGATGCCAAACTTCTAAAGGGAATCGTTTATTTCGGGAATATAGTTGTGAAACAGATCATGCGCCCACGCACAGAAGTTGCCGCCATTAACCGCGACTGGAATTTCAAAGAACTGATGGATTATGTGAAAGAAATGGGGTATTCTCGCTTCCCTGTTTATGAATCTACCTTAGATACGGTGGTGGGCGTTCTTAACATCAAAGACCTACTCATTTGTTTAGAGGAGAAGGAGGACTATGATTGGTCGGGCATGGTACGCGAGCCATCATTTGTGCCGGAAACAAAAAAAATAGATGATTTGTTGCGCGAAATTCAACAGAGCAGAAAGCATTTGGTAATAGTAGTAGATGAATTTGGAGGCACCTCCGGAATAATTACTCTGGAAGATATTATTGAAGAAGTACTGGGCGATATTAAGGATGAGTTTGATGATGTGGCTGACGGTGAGTTCAAAAAAATTGACGATCGCAATTTTGTGTTTGAAGGGAAAACGCAGTTAGTGGATGTGTGCCGTTTGATGGAGATTAATGCCGATACTTTTGAAGAAGTTAGGGGTGAAGCAGAAACTTTAGGCGGCTTGCTGCTCGAAATAGCCGGACGGATGCTGAAAAATGGAGAAGACCTGCGATTTGGAAAGTTTAAATTCACCATTATTTCGGTGATTAAAAATCGCATTGAAAAAATAAAGGTGACGAATGAAGGATAGAACAAAATGGCAAGGAGTGAACCATCAATGGCTCGTATTACTGATAGCACTCGCATTGTTGATGTCTTGCAATAACGACTACACACCTAAGCCAAAAGCATTCCCCCGCGTTATTTTTCCTGAGCACCAATATGAAAAGTATGTACCGGATAATTGTCCTTTTCAGTTTGAGAAACCTGTTTACAGCAGTGTCACAAACGACTCTTTTTATTTCGGGCAACGCCTAAACCAACCTTGCTGGCTCGATGTAAACTTTCCTGCTTTTAACGGTACTATTAATCTTACCTATAAGGATATTGAAAAGGGAAACACTCTTGAAAAATTAGTAGAAGATGCGCACAAACTTTCTTACGAACACACCAAGAAAGCCGACTATATTAATGAGATAAGAATTCAGAATTCACACGGGGTGGGAGGCTTGCTATTTGATGTGGGTGGCGATGCTGCCAGCAATGTTCAGTTTTTTCTGACAGACTCTACCCGCCATTTTATTCGCGGTGCACTTTATTTTAATAATGAGCCAAACACCGATAGCATGGCCCCTGTGGTATCGTTTGTAAAAGAAGACTTGAAGCATATACTCAAGACCTTTCAGTGGAAATAGTTTTCCCCTTCCACTTTATTGGTTATAAAACAATTCACAGACTGATTTCTTGATCTTAAGCCGCCATTTTGCATTTCATCAATCCTGCTAATTTTGTTCCGCAAGTTTCGGTTTTCTTCTCGCACTTCCGCTAAAGTCTCCGCCTCTTGTTTTTCTATCATTTTTTAAAAGATAATAATGAAAGCATCACCAGACAAAGTAGTAAAGATTAGTTATCAGTTGCGCACTGAGCCGGAGGGGCAGATTGTTGACTCGGCCGAAAAGGAAAGTCCGTTTGCATTTTTATTCGGGCACAATAATGTGTTGGAACAATTTGAAAAAAACCTGGAGGGTCTTACTCCCGGCAATCAGTTTTCGTTCATCTTAACTGCCGAAGACGGCTACGGTGAATATGATGACGAAGCCATAATAACGTTAGAAAAGAGTGCGTTTTCTCACGAAGGAAATATTATGGAGGATATGCTTTTTGAAGGTAATATTATTCCGCTGCAAGATCAGCATGGCAATCCGTTTCAAGGGCGCATTGCAAGTATAGAAGGAGATAAAGTATCCGTAGATATGAATCACCCTTTTGCCGGTAAAACACTTTACTTCAGTGGCGAAGTAGTAGAAGTGCGCGATGCTAACCAAACAGAATTAGAGCATGGTCACGTTCACGAGCATGGCCACCATCATCATTGAGGATAAAAGGGCTGAAAGTAAACGCAGTAGTGTAGGGATCTGGTTAGCAATTCTTTAACTTTTCAGAAATCATCAGATGCGCCATACTCTATAGGGAAAGAGAAAGAATTAAGCAGGGTTATTTTCTCATGCTTTGTTATCATCCCGGAAAAGCCTCATCCGACATGTTTTTTCAGATGAAAAAGTCAGCCTTTATAGGTCTAAAAATCTATTAAGGCTGAATCTTTTTGTGCTGCTTTATCAATAACCGAAGTATATACAATAAGGGAAACCGAAATCTTTTAATGCAAAGATCAATTCGCCTTCATGCCATCTACTTCTTTCTTCAAATCCTGCATCATAGTCAGAATGTTTTGAAAGGATAAGTCGCTGCCTTTATTCAGATGGCTGATGTGCAACACCGCTTTCCATATTTCCAACACTTCATCTACTTGAATAGGATAGGCCGGATAGGAAGGATTGTCGCTTCGCAAAACTAAAGTGCCGGTTTCTTCTACTTGATTAAATACCCGCTTGTACACAATACCATCGTGTTTTGAAAGCAGTATATATGTTTGACCGTCTTTAATGTTTTTCCAGTTTTCTACGTATTCTGCTACAATTACCGAACCCGGTTGCACCGGTAACATGGAATCTCCTTTAATTTCAAAAGCCCGATAAGTTCCTGTAGGAAGAAAGGGAAGTCGAAATTTTTTCAGCTCTTCTATAAAGGTTGGGTCGGCAAATCCGTTCAAATAACCGGCTGCTGCTTTCACCGGGACTAATTCTATATTTTCTTTTTCGTTTTTATCTACAGTGATAGCCAGCACGCGAAGGCCTTTACCCTCTACATCACTCCTCATTTGCTCTTCGGAAAATAAAGTAACCCGCTCCGTTTGTCG
>CAZQYO010000322.1:0-3377 GCA_964597415.1 uncultured Chitinophaga sp. | reverse complement strand
ATGGTTGCCGGCAAAAACATGATGGCCTGAGCAAAGATAATTGGCATTACTCCTGAAGCATTCAACTTTAACGGTAAATACTGGCGCACTCCCCCGGCTTGCATCATATTCCCTCCCTGAATAATATTCCGTTTCGCATATTGAACCGGAATTCTGCGTGTTCCCTGAATCAGCAAGATACAAGCGCCAATCACTACAATTAGAAATGCCAATTCGATTACGAAAGATATCAAACCTCCTTTAGCTAACCGGGAAGAGAACTCTTCGAGTATTGATCCCGGGAATCGAGCTAGGATACCTACCATAATCAGCAAAGAGATACCATTACCTACTCCCTTGTCGGTGATCTTTTCCCCCATCCACATCACAAAGAGAGTTCCTGCGGTGAGCACCACAATAGTAGAAATGGAGAAAATAAATGGAGAAAGGTGGGGGATTACGGCTGCGGCATCCGCATTTCGCAAATACACCACATAACCAGCTCCCTGAAAAAGGGTAACAACAATAGTAAGTAAACGAGTATATTGGTTCAACTCTCTTCTACCGCTCTCCCCTTCTTTCTGTAATTTTTGGAAATAAGGGATAGCCATAGTTAACAACTGTATGGCAATGGAAGCCGAAATGTAAGGCATAATCCCCAACGCAAAGACCGATGCCCTAGAAAAAGCTCCCCCAGCAAACAGGTTTACCAATCCTAAGATACCACTACTCCCTTGCGATTTGATATTTTCTAATGCAGTTGGGTCAATACCGGGAAGTACGATATAAGTACCTAACCTGTAAATGACAATAAGTCCCAAGGTAAGGATGATCCTCTGTCTTAGCTCCTCAATACTCCAAATCTCCTTTAATTTCTGAATCAGTTTCATTTGAAAAAGCTTGTTTTAAAATCGGCAAATAGAATTCGCATGCTTATCGGATGGTGACTATAAACTGTATGCTCATTCATGCTTCAATTCTAAGTAAAAAGGACTCCGAAGCGGAATCCTCTCTTTTATTTTGAAAGATTATTTCACAATCGTAACGCTGCCACCCAATCCTTCTATTTTGCCTTTGGCCGATTCGCTGATGGCGTGAACTTTCACATCTACTTTGCTTTTCAGTTCACCGTTTCCCAATACTTTTACTAAAGCACTTTTTTTAAGTAATCCGTTTTCACGAAGATTTTCAACGTTTATTTCGCTTAAGCCGTAGGTATCTATAATGTGTTGAATTTTACCCAAGTTCAATCCGGTATATTCTACGCGGTTAAAATTCTTAAATCCAACTTTTGGCATTCTTCTTTGCAAAGGCATCTGACCTCCTTCGAATCCAGCCTTGCGCTTATAGCCTGAACGGGACTGTGCTCCTTTGTGACCTCTTCCTGAAGTTCCACCATCAGTAGAACCTTGGCCTCTTCCCTTTCTTTTTTTTCTGCCAATTGAACCGGCAGCAGGTTTTAAATTGTGCAATTCCATTATTTACAGGTTTTCAACTTTAACTAAATGCTGAACTTTTTTTACCATACCGGCAACCGCAGCGGTATTTTCCAATACATTACTGCTGCCGATTCTCCCAAGACCCAACGCCTCAATAGTTCTTTTCTGACGCTCGTCTTTTTCTATGGTGCTCTTTACTTTTGTAACTTTTATCTTTCCCATGTTTTCAGTTGTTTGTTATCCGCTGAACGAATAAAATTACCCTTTAAATACTTTTTCCATGGCTACTCCACGATTTTTAGACACGGTGTAAGGATCGCGCAATTTGCTGAGGGCATCCAAAGTGGCCTTAATAACGTTAGCCGGGTTTGATCCTCCCTGTGACTTTGCCAACACATCTTTAATTCCCGCACTTTCCAACACTGCACGCATAGAGCCTCCGGCAATAACACCCGTTCCCTGAGTAGCCGGTTTTAACATGACCTTAGCTGCTCCGAATTTCCCGAACTGCACATGAGGGATGGTTCCCTTGAAAACCGGAACACTCACTAAGTTTTTCTTAGCATCGTCAATCGCCTTCTGAATAGCTTCCTGAACCTCTCTGGCTTTCCCAAGCCCTTCGCCTACAATGCCATTTCCATTCCCTATTACTACTGTTGCTGAAAAGCTAAAAGTACGACCTCCCTTAGTAACCTTAGTTACTCTGCGGATGTTCACTACTCTTTCTTTTAATTCCAGTTCGCTCGCTTTGAGTTTTTGAACGTTCAGTTTTGCCATTACTTATCTTGAATTAGTTTGTATCAATTAAAATTTAAGTCCTCCTTCACGAGCGCCTTCGGCCAATGCTTTCACACGACCATGATATAAATAACCACCTCGGTCAAAAACAACTGTGCTAATCCCCTTTTCAGCAGCTATCTTTGCAACCATTGCTCCTACCGCCTTACTCTGTTCTACTTTATTCCCACTGCGGGTAAAATCCTTATCGCGCGAAGAAGTTGCGACTAATGTAACTCGGGCAGCATCATCCACAAGTTGAACATAAATATCACGGTTGCTTCGAAACACGCATAAGCGAGGACGAACTGCGGTGCCCTGAACCTTACCGCGAATTTTGTTTCTTATTTTCTTTCTTCTTGCTTCTTTACTGAATGCCATCTTATCCGTTTTTAATAAATTGACCTGCTTGTCACAGGCGGGGATGATTATTATCTAAGGTTATTTACTTTATTACTGCTTATTTTTTAGAAGCGCTCTTACCTGCTTTTCTTCTCAATACTTCTCCGGCAAACTTGATACCTTTTCCTTTGTATGGTTCCGGCTTACGGATAGAGCGAATTTTAGCACAAACCAAACCCAGCAACTCCTTATCGTGACTTTCTAAGGTAATAATAGGATTCTGTCCTTTATCCTGTTTGGCGGAAGCTTTTATCTCAGTAGGAAGCAACACGGCCACCGGGTGGGAGTAGCCAACATTCAACATCAGCAATTGCTTTTGCACATCAGCCCGGTAACCTACCCCTACCAATTCCATTCTTGAAGTATAGCCTTCGGATACTCCTTTCACCATGTTATTAAGTACCGCACGGTAAGTGCCGTGTAATGCTTTATGGCGTTTTTGT
This sequence comes from uncultured Chitinophaga sp., assembly GCA_964597415.1. GTDB lineage: Bacteria > Bacteroidota > Bacteroidia > Chitinophagales > LD1 > Bog-950. Next base: position 337 of record CAZQYO010000322.1, on the reverse strand, counting down.
TCGGTCGGTCTTTCTACCTTTAATTCTCCTTCAGCAATTTTCACAGAAATATCCGGATCCACTGCTTGAAAAAGTTCTCCTTTAGGACCTTTCACCTTTACTACATTACCGGAAAGAATTTCTACCGTTACGCCTTTCGGCAATGAAATCGGTGCGTTACCTATACGTGACATATCTTTTCTGTTTAACTCTTTTCTTGAATTCTCTGCTTTAGAATACTTCACACAACACTTCACCACCCACCCCTAATGCTCTTGCTTCCTTATCGGTCATGATACCTTTCGAAGTAGAAATAATAGCTACCCCTAATCCGCTAAGTACTCTCGGCAACTCTCCG
>CAZQYO010000321.1:0-3379 GCA_964597415.1 uncultured Chitinophaga sp. | reverse complement strand
GACGATATCTTCAAAGCAATCGAAAATCAGGCAAAAGAAGGAGTGGACTTTATGCCGCTTACCGTAGAATATCGCGAAGGGATGTCCTCAGTAGGTCGTTTTCCGGGTAGCTTTTTCAAACGCGAAGGAAAAGCCTCTGATGACGAAGTGTTGGTTTCCCGTTTGATTGACCGGGCATTGCGTCCATTGTTCCCCGAAGATTTTCACGCTAACGTAGTGGTACAGGTTTCTCTAATTTCCGGAGATTTGAATGAATTGCCAGATGCCTTAGCTTGTTTAGCGGCTTCGGCAGCTTTAGCCGTATCAGATGTTCCTTTTAACGGCCCCATTTCTGAAGTGCGAGTGGCTAAGATAAATGGGGAGTTGGTTATCAATCCTACGAAATCAGCTATCGAAAGCGGAGCTGATATTGACCTTATTGTTGCTTCATCAGAAACTTCTATCGTGATGGTGGAAGGAGAAATGAATGAAGTGAGCGAAACTGACATGATTGAAGCCATCATCTTTGCCCAGGAAGCTATTTTCAAACAGGTTGCCGTACTAAAGGAGTTGCAAGCCGAAGCCGGTAAAGCCGAAAAGAGAACCTACCAGCACGAAGTGCACAATGAAGAACTTCGCAAAAAACTGAATGATGCCTGCTATCAGAAATGCTGCGATGTGGCAGCTATGGAATTGGCTGATAAGCATAAACGCTCTGAATTATTTGATGCTATTAAGGAAGAATTCTTAGCTACACTTACAGAGGAAGAACGGGACGAAAATCAATTTCTATTAAATCTATACTGGGGATTGGTAGAATACGATGCAGTTCGCCACGTAATGCTTACTCAAAAGAAGCGCTTAGATGGTCGCAAAATGGATGAAGTGCGCCCCATTTGGAGCGAAGTCGGTTACCTGCCTTCTCCACATGGTTCAGCAATTTTTACCAGAGGAGAAACGCAATCACTTACCACCGTTACACTGGGCACTAAATTAGATTCGCAGTTGATAGACGGAGCCATTTTCAATTATGAAAAGCGGTTCCTATTACATTACAACTTTCCCCCTTTTTCAACGGGAGAAGCACGTACTCCGCGCTTCACCAGCCGCAGAGAAATTGGTCACGGAAACTTAGCACATAGAGCGATTTCCAAAGTATTGCCCAAAGATTTTCCATACACACTTCGCATTGTTTCCGATATTCTGGAGTCGAACGGTTCGTCCTCTATGGCTACTGTATGTGCAGGAATACTTGCACTGATGGATGCCGGTGTTCAAATTCGCAAACCGGTATCGGGAATTGCCATGGGATTAATTACCAGCGAAAAGGCCGATAACTATGTTATACTCTCCGATATTTTGGGTGATGAAGACCACTTAGGCGATATGGACTTCAAAGTTTGCGGAACCGCAGACGGCATCACTGCCTGCCAAATGGATATTAAAATTAAAGGGTTATCAAGAGCTTTGCTATCAGAAGCATTGGAACAGGCCAAGAAAGGCCGTCTTCATATTCTCGGTGAAATGATGAAGACATTAGATAAACCTCGAGAAGATTACAAGCCACAAGCACCGCGCGTAGAAAAGTTGGAAATTGACAAAGAATATATCGGAGCAGTAATTGGACCCGGTGGAAAGATTATTCAAGAAATGCAGCGCGAAACGGGAACTACCATTATTATCGAAGAAGTGGGCAACAAAGGAATTATCGAAATATATTCGCCTAATAAAGATGGTATTGATAATGCTAAACGTAGGATTATGGCCATCACAGCGGTGCCTGAAATAGGAGAGGTGTATGAGGCTACCGTGAAATCAATTATGCCTTACGGAGCCTTTGTTGAGTTTTTGCCCGGCAAGCAGGGACTTCTTCATATCTCCGAAATATCTAACAAACGTTTAGAATCTATGGATGGAATTTTCAAAGAGAATGAAGTAGTAAAAGTGAAGTTGCTGGGTATTGATAATAAAACAGGGAAGTTTAAACTCTCCAGAAAGGCACTTCTCGAAGATGTGCCCTCAGAGAACTAAACGAAGTATCAGAAAATCTATAATTTAGGGGGCAACAGAAAACTGTTCCCCCTTTTTTATTTTAATTGAAACTTTTTAAAGCCGAAGGCGTAAACACAGGCATTAAGAATCGTGAAAAAAGGAAGCCTATGAGGCATTTAAAAATTACTCATAACATTGGAGAGCGCAACGAGCAGGTAGATAAATACCTGACAGAGATTTCCAAAAATGATCTGCTCACCGCAGAACAGGAAGGAGAGCTTGCCAAAAGAATCAGAAATGATGACTACGATGCACTCGAAATACTGGTAAAGGCCAACCTCCGCTTTGTAGTAAGTGTAGCCAAGCAATACCAAAACCAAGGGCTTCCCTTAAACGACCTGATTAACGAGGGCAACTTAGGACTTATCAGAGCATCACGGAAGTTTGATGAAACGCGCGGCTTTAAATTTATCAGCTACGCAGTGTGGTGGATTCGCCAAGCAATTATGCAGGCTATTGTAGAGCAGTCTAGAATTATTCGATTGCCGATTAGCAAAATAGGAGCATATACTAAAATCACCAAAGCATTTCAGCAATTTGAGCAGGAGTTCCAACGAGAACCCGATGTAGAAGAACTGATGGAAATGCTGGGGATGACGAAAGAGGAAATAGAAACCTATTTCAGAATGAACAGCTACACGGTTTCTACTGATATGAGTGTGGCAGGCTCAGACGATGAAGGGGGGGCTACGCTGAACGATACTTTATATGATAAAGATTCGAGCACTCCTGAGGACAACATGATGCAGCAGACCGTGGAAAACGAAATTACTGCGATGCTCAACGGGCTTAATGAAAGAGAAGCTGAAATTATATCGTGCTACTTTGGGTTGAATGGAAAAACTCCAATGACACTGGAAGAAATTGGCGAAAGCTACGGTCTTACTCGTGAGCGGGTCAGGCAGATTAAAGAGCGATGTATTCAACGGCTCAAAGAAAAAACTAACCCCGGTTTGTTAAGAGCCTACATCCAGTAAAAAAAGAGAATCCCAGGTTCTTTTAAAGAACAAGCAGTAGAATAGAAAGACGGAGTTGGGAAGCAACTTCGCAATCAAAGCGTCCTTCAATCTCGGTTTCAATAGAAAATTCCCTCGTCAGCTTTGGCGGGGGATTTTCAATTTAAGATTAGCTTACCCTATCTTGTGTTCGCTTGTTAACTCTTGTACTGCTCATTTAAAATTCAGAAACTCCTCTTATCGGCATGTCATACATAAGAATTGTGACATGGGGAGCCTTCTTAATGTAACATTTAGTTTTTTCTACGGGTACTTGTGTTTAAATTTCCGAAATTGGGGAGATGAAAAAGTTAGAGTTATCGTATAAAACTATCGAGGAACTACCCGGTGTG
>CAZQYO010000320.1:0-3381 GCA_964597415.1 uncultured Chitinophaga sp. | reverse complement strand
TAAGGCAACTGCGGAGGCGGTGCAGAAAAAGGATGCCGATTTATTTCATCGCGCACTTGAATTGGTAAAACAAAACAAGGGGAGCGATGCCCATCAGAAAGCGTTGGAACTCGGCATGGATTATTATTCGCAGATGAATGATTGGAGCAATTATGATAAGCAGGCAACGCAGTATATCAAAAAGTATGCTTCAAAGAATGCTCCGGCTATCAACAACATTGCGTGGAATTATTACATCAATGTAAACGATAAGGCGCAACTGACAAAGGCTTCGAAATGGGCTTTTGAAGCCTTGAATATGGATAACAGGTACACCTACAACCTCACGTATGCTTACCTGCTATATAAGCTCAATGATTTAAAGGAGTCGGAGAAAGCCTGCGATTATGCCATTCTTCGTGCCAATGACGAGAACGTGCAACCTACCTCTGCCAATGCATTGAAAGAGGCCATCGCGAAAGCGACTAAACCCTGACATGCAGCCATAGGTGTTTAAGTATTATTGTGTGGCTATCTTGGAGAGGAGGCTGCTCTTCATTTTGTGAAATATTTGTTAGTATCCTATTCCCCAAGTTTGGTGCTATGTGTTCAACTTTATTTTATCTCGGAAACTCCTTTTCTCTAAAAGATGCTGCTTAATCTGTTTTGGCAATATTCTATTTGCATTACCGGAGCAGAAGCCCTGTTAATGCTGTCTGTATTTCTATGGTGGCACTTTAAGAGAGGTAAGGCCTTGCACTTGTATGGAGGTGCGGTAGTATGCTTTTTTGCTGTTGTTGTAGCCGTGTTTGCGCTAAACGTTCCCATTACCGATGACAATTACGCCCTTCTCCAATGGGCGGTCAACTATGTTCCTTCTCGTGATTTTGGAGTTCTGGTCAAGGGAATATTTGAACCTTACAATGAGTGCCGTATTGTGTTTGCCCGCGTAGTGGCTTTGATAGATTTATACTTCACCGGCAGTGTTCATTTTAATCACCTTATGTATGTAGCATCTACAGGGCTTTTGCTTATCGCAGGGTTATTCTTACTGCAAACAAGACGAAGCGCCCGCTTGAGTTTGGCTATTCTGTTTTTGCTTTTCCAATTTCAATATTATGATTCTGTTTTCTGGGCAAATTCGGCTTTGCAAAATATTTGGTCGGTAGCATTTGGGATGCTCTCTATCTACTGTTTGGTAAAAAGCCATCTCCGATATTTTGTATTCGCTATCATGGCGGCAATAGCTGCCTCCTTTACTTATGGAAACGGACTTTTTGTGTGGCCGATAGTTTTGGGTTATAGTCTTTACAAAAGGAACTATAAACATCTGATGCTATCAACAGCAATATGCTTAGGCATCTTTGCGATTTATTTCCACCATTTCACTCCCGCAGTATCTGATATGTCGTTAGTGAAACGTATGGGGTTAGCTGTCCCATTCACTGTGGTTTTATTGGGAGGATCATTTCAGTTTCTGTACCAAATCTATCTTCCAATGATGGGGGGCATCTTTATACTGTTCAGCTTTTTTTGGATGATACGTGTTGGCTATTATGCACGTTATCCATTTGTGTTTTTGGTTCTACTGTATCTGCTTTTATGTGCGTTTACAGCCGGGGTGTTTCGCGGGAACCGTGGGGCAGCAGAAGGACTATCGGTTCGCTATGGTATTTATGCGATTACTGCTTTTATCAGCTGCCTTATCTTTTGGGGAAATGAGTATTTGGGTAAAAAAAGTAAAGGACATTCCGCATTACTCGCTTTAGCCATCTGCTATCATTTTGCTGCTAATTTTTTCTTCTTTCCAGAAGTGATGGTGCGCAATGATAAGTTGAAACGCTATGTAAATAGCCTACCCGATAAGTGTGCTGATTGGTATATGTCGCCTGTGATTCCGTTTGAGTCAAGAACGATTGTGAAGGAGGCGATAAAAAAAGGCTTGTATTGCCCGCCCGAATTATAAAAAAACTCATTTAAGGCAAATCACCTTCTTCTACCTTTAGCCAGGTTTGTGGGAAGATGAGATCTTTGTACCACACTAATTTCCATTCTCCGTTATTGTATTCCAGCGCTGTCATGTTTTCTACCCAGTCACCGCTGTTCAGATAAGTCACACTGCCTTTATTGGTTTCTATGATTTTAATTGCCGGCTTATGTATGTGGCCATTTAACACAAAGTCGTATCCATTATCTATGGCAATTTCTGCTGCCGTGAGTTCATAATTTCCTAATTTTTTCACTCCGCTTTTCACACTGTCTTTCACGGCTTTTGAGAGAGAGATTTTGCCTCGACCGAAAAGCTCAAGAAAAAAGTTGACGAGTTTATTTATTAAGATGAGGATTTCGTACCCCAGCGTTCCTAACTTGGCCAGCCACTTTGAACCGCGCATAGAAATATCAAAAATATCGCCATGAAAAAACCAATGTTTTTTGCCGTCCATCTCCAGCACCAATTTATCTTCTAACTCTAAATTGCCGAGGGTAAGTCCGCTGTATCTGCGCAGCATCTCATCGTGATTACCGGTGAGGTAATATACTTTTACGCCATCGCTTACCATTTTAAAAACTTTTTGAATGACCCTCGTGTGCGATCGGGGAAAATAATAAGAACGGAATTGCCATATATCCATAAAATCGCCATTAATGACTAAGATTTCAGGGTCAATGCTTTTGAGATAACGATTCAGTTCTCTAGCGCGGCAGCCAATAAAACCCAGATGCACATCAGAGATCACTGCCACTTTTAGTTTTCGCTTTTGTTCGGCCATCTGACACGGAATTTACGAATTGAAAGTGAAGGGAGGAAAAATGAGTGGCGGAAATAAACTATTCCTTGATTGCTCCCAAATCTTGCTTATCCGCAGCACTGATACCATTAATGCGCGCCAACTCTCCATTCGGAAACTGCACGTGATAATTGGTCCACCCGATGGTACCTGCCCGTGGATCGGGACGATAATAATCGGTAGAAACTATTTGCGCCCAGCTTTCAAAGGCGGCATTCATATCGGTATAGTCACCATCGCGAGCCTGAGTGGTGCCGGCATCGGCACGGGTTCTTACAATATACCCTTGTTGTACTCGCTGTTGAATCTCCGATTTGTCGCCCGTAGGATTATTTAGAATTACAAAAGCCGCTTCGGGAGTACCCGGATTAGAGTAAACAAACACGGCTCTTCCGGCCAGTGAAGGATGGCCGCTCTTGTATTCGTTTTCTGCGGCTCCTTCTAAAATAAACACCACCTTGTTGCGAGCTTCGGCTAAAGTGGGCCAGTGACCGGCCAGTGCCGCCTGCTCCAAAGTGGAGTACGAGCCGCGAACATCATCAGGGGTAATGACCTTGTCTAAGTTTTCGCCAAACACAGATTTAATTTCTTCATCAATATTATCTGCGGCTGC
>CAZQYO010000319.1:0-3395 GCA_964597415.1 uncultured Chitinophaga sp. | reverse complement strand
CTCCAGCAACACCGGCTTACACAATTTAGCTGCTGTACGGAAAGCCACTTTAGCACAAAGTTCAAATGAAAGCGCATCTGAGTCCACCGCGTGGAAGGAGCCGTCAAATAAACGAACCTTGAGGCTATCTAATTCATACCCCGCCAATACCCCGGTTTTCATGGCTTCTTTAAATCCTTTTTCAACCGGTGCAATAAATTCCTTAGGGATAGAGCCTCCAAAAATGTCATTCACAAACTGTAAGCCTACAAAGCCTTCATCGGCAGGGCCAATCTCAATTTTTATATCGGCAAACTTACCCCGACCACCCGTTTGCTTTTTGTATTGCTCGCGATGTTCAATTGTTTTAGTCAACCTTTCTTTATAGTTTACCTGAGGTGCTCCTTGGTTACATTCTACTTTAAACTCTCTTCGCAAGCGGTCAATCAAAATTTCGAGGTGCAATTCCCCCATACCGGCAATAATAGTTTGGCCGGTTTGGTCATCGAAAGATACTTTGAAAGTAGGATCCTCTTCAGCCAACTTCGCTAAACTCATACCCAATTTGTCCATATCCTTTTGCGCCTTTGGCTCAATAGCCAAGGAGATAACCGGCTCAGGGAATTTCATACTTTCCAGTACAATAGGGTGCTTTTCTTCACAAAGGGTATCGCCCGTGCGTATTTCCTTAAATCCTACGGCTGCGGCAATATCTCCTGCTTCTACTCGCTCTACTGAATTTTGCTTATTAGCGTGCATTTGGAATAATCGAGATATCCGTTCTTTCTTTCCGGAGCGAGTGTTCAATACATAAGAACCCGCTTCCAAAGTGCCGGAGTAAACCCGAAAATATGCCAAACGACCTACAAAGGGGTCGGTAGCAATTTTGAATGCAAGTGCCGCAAAAGGTTCATCAGTATTCGGGTGTCTTACTTCTTCTTCATCAGTATCTGGATTCGTTCCCTTTACTTCCGTCTTATCTTGAGGTGATGGGAGAATAGCGCATACGGCATCCAGCACTGCCTGCACTCCTTTGTTTTTGAAAGAAGAGCCGCAATACATGGGGACTACTTTTTGTGCAATAACCGCCTGACGTACTGCTGCACGAATTTCATCGGCAGTAATCGAGTCAGGGTCAGAAAAGTATTTTTCCATCAAAGTATCGTCAAATTCTGCCACCTGCTCCAGCATCTTCTCCCGATATTCCTTTACCTCATCTACTAATTCAGCGGGAATATCAATTTTGGTAGAAGTCATTCCTTTGTCCTCGTCATTCCAGATGATGGCTTCGTTGGTAATAAGATCTACCACGCCTCTAAAATGCTCTTCGTTACCGATAGGAATTTGCATCACCAAAGGATTAGACCCCAACATGGTATTCACCTGCTTTACCACGTTGAAAAAATCAGCTCCCTGACGATCCATTTTATTCACAAACCCAAGACGTGCCACATTGTAGTTATCGGCTAAGCGCCAGTTCGTTTCTGATTGAGGCTCTACTCCATCCACTGCCGAAAAAAGAAATACCAACCCGTCTAGTACTCGCAATGAACGGTTTACCTCAACGGTAAAGTCAACGTGACCGGGAGTATCAATAATGTTGATGTCGTATTTCTTGTCCTTCCATGTCCAAGCACAACGAGTAGCAGCCGAGGTAATGGTAATGCCACGTTCTTGCTCTTGTTCCATCCAGTCCATAGTAGCTGCACCTTCGTGTACTTCTCCCAGTTTGTAGTTTACACCAGTATAGTACAAAATGCGCTCTGTGGTAGTAGTTTTACCCGCATCAATGTGAGCTGCAATTCCAATATTTCTCGTAAAACTTAAATCCTTTCCCATTTTATTTTTTCTCTTACTTTTCTGTCCTTTTAATAAAAAAGTCCCGCTGCTGCGGGAAAACTTTTTTGTATGTGCTTTCTTTTAGAACCTGAAATGAGCAAAGGCTTTGTTTGCCTCAGCCATCCGGTGCGTATCTTCTTTTTTCTTGAAAGCTCCTCCTTCTCCTTTTGAAGCAGCTACTATTTCAGATGCCAATTTATCGGCCATTGACTTTCCATTGCGACTGCGGCTATATTGAATAATCCATTTCATAGCAGTAGAGGCCTTCTTCTCTCCCCGAACCTCGGTAGGAATCTGGAAGTTGGAACCTCCGATTCTACGTGATCTTACTTCTACTGAAGGTCCCACATTTTGTAAAGCCTTTTTCCAAATTTCCAAGCCGTTCTCCTTGGCTCTTTCTTCTACTAATTCAATGGCTTCATAAAATACTTTATAAGCAGTTGACTTGCCGCCTTCGTACATCATGCGATTTACAAATTGGCTAACCATGACATCACCGAACTTAGGATCGGGTTGAACGTAGTGTTTAGGTGCTCTTTTCTTTCTCATATTCTATCTTAGAATAAAATTGCTTTACTGAATTATTTTTTACCTTTTGCTGCCGGGGCTGCTGCTCCTGCCTTAGGACGCTTAGTACCATACTTAGACCGGCTCTTCTTGCGATTTTCTACACCTGCAGTGTCCAGCGAACCACGCACAATGTGGTAACGAACACCCGGAAGGTCTTTTACCCGGCCTCCTCGTATCAAAACGATAGAGTGCTCCTGTAGGTTATGGCCTTCGCCAGGAATGTAGGCGATAATTTCAATCTGATTGGTTAAACGAACTTTAGCGACTTTACGCAAAGCTGAGTTCGGCTTCTTTGGGGTAGTGGTGTAAACACGGGTACACACGCCACGTTTTTGAGGACAAGAATCCAGCGCGCGACTCTTTGATTTTGCGCGGATGATTTGACGCGACTTTCGAACTAATTGTTGAATAGTAGGCATTCCACTTTTATTTTGGGAGGGCAAAAGTAGTCTTATTCCTTGAATTTCAAAACTGCCAACAGAAAAGTTTTAGGAGAAATAGCAGCAATTTGGGGCTAATTTTATTTTGAGGTGCTAAGTAGAAAGTTTGGTCGTAGTGGATATAGAAAAACAACTTACAGAAATGATGTTCATTTAGTGGTTCCCGCTGAAATACTAACAAACTTCGAGGTCAGTGATTTGAAGAATTACACCGACCGGACAGAAATTGCATTAATTAAGAAAAAAGATTTACCATGGTTTGTGGGAAAAGTTACAAATTTCAACCTGCGTAACTTTTATAAAAAAAGAGGCGAACTTTTGGGTTCGCCTCGGTATAATTTCATCCATATAATTAATAGTTCCAAAGATCGTGTTCGAAGGTAAACATCTGATCCTTTACACGATCACTTTCCAATAAGGCATCAATACCGGTAGCATACTCCTGTATCTGGCGATCGTAAACGTTGCTCTCCTTATAAATGTAGCTTTCAAACATTCGAGCCTCGAACAAGTCCTCCCAACTCAACCGAACCGCATCATTCTTAGGATTAAACACTTCGTATTTAG
>CAZQYO010000318.1:0-3396 GCA_964597415.1 uncultured Chitinophaga sp. | reverse complement strand
TACCTGTGAAATACGATTTGTTTCCAATCCTTTTCATCTGCCTTTCTAAGATCGAGTAAAGTAGATATATCGGTGAACTCTCTGCCTTTTGATGCTTCAGTGCGGGTAACTTTCACTTTCCAATCTCTCCCTCCGCGATGGAGGTATTCCCATCCCACTACATCTCCGTATATAGATCGAAACTCATAATACAGGGGTATCGGGTCGTGATCATTGATAAAGATGAAACTTTCATTAACGGGTAATTCTTTGAAGAGATGGATTAATTTTTTATGCCGTTCAATTGGAATAAGCACCCGCATGTCCAACTCTTCTGTCTGTTCTTTATTTTCCATTGTTATTTGGTTAAGGTATAGAAATATGTTTGTTGCTCTGTCTCTAAACACTATTGTGTTTTTGCTAATACGAGCAATATTACTGATTAATATCGGAATAAGAACGGCAAATGAATAACTAAAAGGATACAGGCGAATAAAGGTCGGTATGAAGTGGAGCAAATGGCTTGCTCAAGAATTTGGAGAATTAAAGGAAGCTATTCTTTTGATTTAATCATTTGATTAAATCCCTTGTTTAAAAGAAAATTATTGCTTTATCTTTGCCGCTGCCAATGAAAAGAATACTGAAAAAGAGGGCGAAAGAGGTAGTGATGGCTTCTACTCAGGAGAAGATCAAGGAAGCTGCGCGTAAGGTATTTACGCAAAAGGGGTACAAGGGTACCCGCACTCGCGATATTGCCGATGAAGCGGGAATTAATCTGGCGCTATTGAATTACTATTTCCGCAGTAAGGAGAAATTATTTGACCTGATTACTTTAGAAAATTTACAACAGTTTATGGAGGGAGTTCACCGCATCGCCCATGATGAACAAACTACCTGGCAAATGAAGGTGGAGCAATTGGTGAACTATTACATTGAAATGTTGCTCGAGAATCCCGACATCCCGCTTTTTGTTATAACGGCTATTAAAAACAATCCCGAAAAGTTTGCAGGAATGGTGACTCAGCGGGTGGGCTTCCTGAATTCTCCTTTTATGAAGCAGGTGCAACAGGATATGGAGAACGGAAAAGTGTTGCCGATTCACCCGCTTCAACTGATGGCCAATATTATGAGCTTACTCATTTTTCCATTTCTGGCAAATGCGATGCTAAAATCTCTTGGCAAACTCAATCAAAAGCAATTTGTGGAATTAATGAATGAGCGAAAAAGGCTTTTGCCCAAGTGGATAATTGAAATGATGTTAGTGAAATAAGTGGGAAGGATAATTTAAACCGGAAATCAAAATCTCTATAAAAGATGAAACAAATCATCCTCTTACTAACCGGCTTTCTATGCTTGTTAGACGCATCGGCTCAAACCATTGAAACGCTTACGCTTGACGAATGTTATGCTTTGGCTAAAACGGAATACCCACTCGCAAAACAGAAAGGTTTGATTGAGAAAAGCAAAGACTACAACATTGAAAATGCAAAGAAAGGGTACTTGCCTCAGATTAATTTCTCCGCACAAGCAACGTATCAAAGTGACGTGACCAGTATTGATTTACCGGCCAGTTTGCCGTTTACTATTGAGCCACCTAGCAAAGACCAATATAAAATGTATGGCGAAATCACTCAATCGCTGACGGATGCATTTACCATAGAGCCGCAACGAAAGTTAATAAAAAGCAATGCTGAAATATCGAAGCAACAGTTAGAGGTAGAACTGTATAAACTGATGGATAGAGTGAATCAGTTGTATTTCGGGGTGCTTCTCATAGACGGAAGGTTGCAGCAGATAAATCTTTTGAAAAAAGACATTCAGTCGGGAATTAATAAAATTACCGCAGCGATTAACAATGGTGTGGCTTATAAAAGCAATAAGAGTGAGTTGCAGGCAGAGTTACTAAAAGTGGAACAGAACAGCATTGAACTGAAAGCTACACGGAAGGCTTATACCGATATGCTCGGGCAGTTTATTAATCGGTCGTTAGACGAAAATACTGTATTACAAACACCTTTAGAGGTTACTCCTGCTGTGACAATCCACCGCCCCGAGTTGAATCTGTTCCTTGCTCAAAAACAAACTTTTGACTTGCAGGAAAAGTTGATAGTGGCCAAAACATTGCCACGTGCAGGAGTATTTTTTCAAGGAGGATATGCCAGACCCGGATTGAATATGCTGAAAAATGAATTTGCCGGATATTATTTATTAGGAGTTCGCCTTGGCTGGTCGCTCTCCGGATTTTACACCTTTCGCAACGACAGAAAACTATTGGATGTCAATAGAGACTTGATAGATATTCAGCAGGAATCTTTTCTGTTCAATACCAATTTTACTTTGACCCAACAGCAATCAGAACAACAGAAATATCAAGAACTGATTAAAAGCGATGCTGAAATTATTTCACTTCGCACAGAAGTAAAACTCGCAGCACAAGCCCAGTTAGAAAATGGGGTAATCACCAGCAATGATTTTTTGACAAAGGTAAATGCCGAAGATCAGGCGAGGCAAAACCTTATCATACACAATATTCAATTACTAATGGCGGAGTATAACTATAGAACTACTTCAGGCAATTAAAAAATTCAATCCATCTCAAAAAAAAGCAGCATAACATGAAATCTATTGCAATTTTTCTAATCGCGATTCTTTCGCTTTCATCTTGCAACCGAAATGACAATGAGTTCGATGCATCGGGAACTTTTGAATCAGAAGAAACAATCATTTCTTCCGAAGCAGCAGGAACTATTAAACAGTTTGATATAGAGGAAGGTCAGACTTTAAAAGCAGGGGAGGTGATTGGCTATATTGACAGCACACAATTGTATCTGAAAAAGAAACAGATGCAAGCGCAGGTGTCGGCTGCTTTGAGTCAACGCCCCGACATTAGCAAACAAGTAGCCGCTCTGCACGAGCAAATGAAAGGAGCCGAAAGGGAACAAAGGCGAGTGAGTAATTTGCTGAAATCAGATGCGGCCACCCAAAAACAATTAGATGATATCAATACTCAAATTGATGTTATCGGTAAACAGATTAGCGCACTCGAATCTTCCTTAGATATTACTAAAGAGAGCATAAACAAGGGATCGGTTCCGCTGCAAATACAAATAGAGCAACTGAATGATCAGTTAGATAAATGTCGGTTGGTGAATCCGATAGACGGAACGGTGCTCACTAAATATGCCGAGGCGAACGAAGTAGCTGCTCCCGGTAAGCCGCTCTATAAAATTGCCGACATGAGCAGCTTGCTGCTGCGAGCCTATATTACGAGCGATCAGTTGTCGAATTTGAAACTGAATCAAACGGTGGCAGTGTTTACCGATGATGGCAAAGAACAATACAAGCAATACAAAGGAAACATCAGTTGGATAAGTGATAAAGCTGAGTTTACTCCCAAAACAATTCAAACAAAGGACG
>CAZQYO010000317.1:0-3402 GCA_964597415.1 uncultured Chitinophaga sp. | reverse complement strand
CTGATGGGGAGGAAGACTTATGAGAGTATTCCCGAAAAATTTAGACCGCTGATTGGAAGGGTTAACTTAATAGTGAGCCGCCAAACAGATTTTATCGCACCCGGCTGTAAGATAGTTTCATCAGTTGAAGAAGGCATACGATTCGCAGAGGCGAATGAAGAGACCGAGTTGATGATTATTGGCGGGGGAGAAATTTATCGTCAGCTTTTTGATTTTGCCGACCGTATTTATTTCACCAAAGTGCATTATGTGTTTCAACATGCGGATACTTTCTTTCCTGAACTTGAGCGTTCTAAATGGCAACCTATTTATCGGGAGAGACACTTTGCAGATGAAAAACACCGCTACGACTTTGAGTTTATTATACTCGAAAAGAAACCTGCTTTAGTTCAGTAATTCCTTAGACGTATAATTGAAAATGGGAAGTAAAGAGTTCAAACTGCCGTGTCTGGCAAATGAAAAATTGATTCATCGAATCATTCCACACAATGACCAAGCTATCTGTCAATATCAATAAAGTGGCCTTGCTTCGCAATGCACGGGGAGCAAACATTCCGGATGTGATTCAATTTGCAATGGATTGCGAACGGTTCGGAGCACAGGGAATTACCGTTCACCCGCGACCCGATGAAAGGCATATCCGCAAAACGGATGTTTACGCTTTGAAAAAAGTGGTGCAAACAGAGTTTAATATCGAAGGGTACCCAACGGAAGATTTTCTAAAAATGGTGCTGGAAGTAAATCCGCATCAATGCACCTTAGTCCCCGATGAGCCGGGTCAATTAACCTCCGATCATGGATGGGATACAACCAAACATATTTCCTTTTTGACAGAAGTCATCAGCCGGCTCAAGAGCCGGGGAATTCGCGTTTCTCTTTTTATTGATCCGGTAAAAGAAAAAATTGAAGGAGCTGCACGGGTAGGAGCGGATAGAATAGAATTTTACACCGGGCCTTATGCCGAGGAATATCCTGCCAACAGAGAAGAAGTGGTGAAGGAATTTTTCAAATCTTCGGAATTCTGCCGCGAATTATCATTAGGGATTAATGCCGGGCACGATTTGAATCTCGATAATCTCCGCTACTTTAAACAACACATAATCGGATTGCAGGAAGTTTCGATTGGACATGCGCTGATAAGAGACTGTTTATATCTTGGGCTTGAAAACACCATTCAGTTGTATCTTCGGGAATTAGAGGATTAAAACCTCTGCCGATAACATGAAAGTATTGAAGGTTATTTTCAGATTCATCTGGGCGATTTGGGGTGCCTTTTGGTTTATGCTCGTGGTCTCCATCTTTACTATTCTCTATGCTTTTATTTTTAGCTTTTCGGGAAAGAAATATGCGATGCATTGCGTTTGGATAAACTGCCATTACCTCTGCCCTTTTTTGATGAAAGTTTGCGGAATACAAATGCGCGTATTCGGGAAGGGAAAAATACAAGCTCACCAAACGTATGTGTTCGTGGCCAACCACCGCGCTCAGGTGGACATTATTACCAGTGCCTCCGCATTACCACAGCCGGTTAAATTTTTGGCAAAGGCAGAAATAAAATACATCCCCTTTTTCGGATTTATGACTAAAATGCTCGCGATAATGGTGAACCGCCAAAGCCGTGAAAGTCGGGAGAAATCGTACCGTTACATGGTGACCGCTTTGCAAAGAGGTGAAAGTTTATTCATCTACCCCGAAGGCACTCGCAATAGAACAAATCTGCCTTTAAAAGAATTTAAAGATGGGGCCTTCAAAGTGGCGATAATCGCACAGGTTCCTATAGCCGTACAAACACTTGTGGGCACCCGCGAAGTAAATGAACCACGAGGCATTCAGTTAAGTCCCGGCAAAGTAGAAGTACACTGGAGCCAACCCATCGAAACAAAGGGGATGACCTTAAATGATCTTCCTATATTAAAGGAAATGGTGAGAAAGGAAATGCTTCAATACCTATGAGCATTGACTAATTCGTTATGAGATAATCGCTGTTGAGCGATTGTCCGCAGGAAGTGGGCGAACAAGAGTAAGAAAGCGATAGGCAACCGATTTGTAAACCGGTGACAACGGCTAATAATATAGAAGGGAGCATCCCTTTCTTCACTTTCCTTTTGCGGTCAATGGGATTATATACCGCTGCTCCGTTTTCTCATTTGAATAGAAATAGACGATATTTTGCCGCCTTTCTTTAATAACTAATCTGTTTTCAGAGAATTTGAAGCCGTGAAGAATGACTCTTCACTTGTGGCAAATCAGTTACCCGTTACTCGCTTCTTTATTTCTCTATCCACTATGGACTTAATAAATTCCTATGGGTGATGAACTATAGTCGAGACTTCGGTATCGGGCACAAAAAATACTTTTATGCGGCAGGAAGCTATCTCCTCCTCTCCTATGCTTACCTTCCCAATAATAATACTAACCACACCATACACAATAGCTTCCCGATTTATAAACGTGCTGAGGGTTTCTCCGGCATGAGGCAAACGAGAGCAAACAAAATCTCGTATCTCTCCAATAAACCCCAAACTGCCTTTCTTTCCACTGACAAAATTTTCGTATCCCGACTTGCAGCCGGCACTCTGTGCAATGTGCTCTAACACCCCTGCTGCACTCAGTGTTCCGTCATCACAAAGTGCATGATCCTTATCAAAAATAAAAGTGGTGGTGCAGGTATTCTCGCTCACCGAATCTAAGGAACTAATAAAAACAAAAGGTGGTTTTTGAGGAATTAACCGGATAAGCGCCTCCCCGCTAACCGGAAAGCCTAGCACTGAATCATTCATTGCACAAGATTATAACAATATTCCTAAATAGGAAAAGACGACAAGTTATAGTTCCGTAGCTATATGTAAAAGCACATTTGCGAGGAGCCTTACACTTTTCTGCCATCCTCTGTCGCTCTTTTATCACCCTCCTCAAATGGTCATGCGCTTCATGGTGTCGCAAAATGAATAACTCATACACAGATATTACTTCGCTATAAAAGTTGTATTAAGCCGAGAGATCAAAAAAAGAAAATGGTAAGGAAAGGCAAAAACGTGGCGTATTTATTTGAGGCGGTAGCTCTACTTTCGTATTTAAATTCCTTAAATAATTACACTTAAAATTCAGTACTATGAAAAAGTTAATTGCCCTCTCATTTCTCTTTACGACTTTACTATTTACTAACAACACTTATGCAAAAATCTGGCGGGTAAACAATACCCCCGTAGTTGCCGCAGATTTCACCACCGTACAGGCAGCACACGATGCAGCCGTGGCTGGTGATACCATCCATGTGGAGCAAGGCAGTTATGGTGCCCTTACCATGACAAAACCTCTTGTAGATATCGGTAGCGGTTATTTCCTTTCAGGAGCAAATGGCAATACCGGCTTGCAGGCAAACAGCGCTGTAGAATCTTCCCT
>CAZQYO010000316.1:0-3419 GCA_964597415.1 uncultured Chitinophaga sp. | reverse complement strand
TCTATCGGTTAGGACTCAAGATTTTCATTCTTGCAAGAGGGGTTCGACTCCCCTACGGGCTACAAAACACAAAAGCCTCCTTACTTGGAGGCTTTCGCATTTTACAACTAACCAAAACTACTACTCTTTCTATTTTTTTGCAGAGGGCAACAGCACCTGATCAATAACGTGTATAATGCCATTAGAAGCCGGCACCGAAGCAATTATATTCGCCCCGTTTACCGTGTATTTCCCCTCTTTTACTCCAATAGTTACATTGCCTAAGTTGGCCTCATTCAGTATCTGCCCGTCTTTCATATTGTCTGTTTTTATTACTCCCACGAAAACATGGTATTCAAGAATATTCCGCAACTTATCTTTGTTTTCAGGTTTTAGCAAATCATCTACCGTTCCGGCCGGTAGTTTGGCAAAAGCCGCATTGGTGGGTGCAAAAACAGTAAACGGACCGGCATTTGCTAATACATCCGCATACTCTGCCGCCTTTATAGCCGTCACCAAAGTGCTGTGATCTGCCGAGCCTAAAGCTACCTTTACAATATCTTTCTGTGATTCATCATCTTGCACGGCTGACTGCCCTCCTCCGAGATTGGGTTCCGCTTGTTCGGTACCGGTATTCTCATTTTTCATCTGATTCGATTGACAAGAAGTCATCCAGAAACTCAGACTAAATACAGCCGTTAGAGTAATTAAAACTTGCTTTTTCATAACTGTTTTTTTTTGGGTTTAATTGGTTTTTACCCGTCAAACTTACTATTGCCAAAGGGTAGGCAAACTGACCAAACTCATAGAACCGGGTTAAGTTTATCAGTAGAAATGAAAAAAAAATTCTGATAAAAAGCACCTCTACTTACCTTTTTTTAGCAGTTGCTTTTTTCAGCTTTGCGCAGTTTCCTTTTTCAAGTAGGTTTGTCCGATGCAGGCAGAGCGATTGAAGTTAGCGCATCAAATATTTGGTTTTGTTTCAGAAGCCGCGCGGGAGTTAAATTTTGAAACTTATGCCGTGGGAGGCTTTGTTAGAGATTTGCTGTTGGAGCGACCTTGTAAGGATATTGACTTTGTGTGTGTAGGCAGTGGGATTGAGCTGGCTCGTGTAACGGCTGCTAAAATTGATACCCGGTTAAAAGTAACCGTATTCAAAAATTTCGGTACCGCTCATTTTAAATGGAACGATTGGAATTTTGAATTTGTAGGAGCGCGGAAGGAATCGTACCAGCGCGACTCGCGGAAACCAATAGTGGAGAACGGCACGTTAGAGGATGATCAAAACCGGAGAGATTTCACTATCAACGCTATGGCTATTTCATTGAATGCCGATTCGATGGGAGAATTGATAGACCCTTTTAATGGGCGGCAGGATTTGGAGAGAAAGATTATCCGCACTCCGCTTGATCCCGACATCACTTTTAGCGATGATCCACTTAGAATGATGCGGGCGATTCGATTTGCTACCCAACTCCATTTTTCCATTTTACCCGAAACCTTAAAATCCATTGAAAAAAATCGGGAACGGATAAAAATTATTTCACAAGAACGAATCACTGACGAACTGAACAAAATAATTTTGGCACAAAAACCATCGGAAGGGTTTATACTGCTTGAAGAAACCGGACTGCTTAAAATTATTCTGGCGGAGATGCAACAGTTGAAGGGAGTAGAAAACTACGAAGGCAAGGGACATAAAGATAATTTCTACCACACCTTACAAGTGCTCGATAATATTTCGCGAACCACAAATGATTTGTGGCTGCGCTGGGCAGCAATACTGCACGACATTGCCAAACCACCTACCAAACGTTTTGTGCCGGGTGAAGGTTGGACTTTTCACGGGCACGAAGTGCTGGGAAGCAAATGGGTGCCCCGTATTTTTCGCGCATTGAAACTGCCGATGGGTGCAGAAATGAAGTTCGTGCAGAAAATGGTGTACCTCCACCTGCGACCAATAGCACTTACCAAGGAAGAAATCAGTGATTCTGCCTTGCGCAGATTATTGTTTGAAGCGGGAGATGACATAGAAAGTTTGCTCATGCTGTGCGAAGCCGACATCACTTCTAAAAACCGGGATAAAGTAAGGCGCTATCTGATGAAGTTTGAGGTAGTGCGCGAAAAGCTAAAAGAGGTGGAAGAAAAGGATCGTATTCGGAATTTCCAACCGCCCATTACCGGTGAATTGATTATGCAAACCTTTGGGATTAATCCAGGTCGTGAAATTGGAATTATTAAAGAAGAAATAAAGGAAGCCATTCTGGAAGGGAAAATCCACAATGATTATGCAGAAGCCTATAAGATGATGCTAAATTTGGGGGAGAAATTAGGGTTGAAGAAAATTTAATATATCCCTGTTTAAACTGCGCTTTCAATACCCGCAAAAACAGCGATCGCTATTTAGCTACTACCACTTTTCTTACTATACGACTACTTCCGCTCTGTACTTCTATAAAATATACGCCAGAAACTAAATCTGACAAATCCAAAAGGAGTTTTTTATTAGCCGGAAAAGCCGTCTCCGACTTCACCATTCTTCCATCTATACTCACCAGTCGGAGAGATACTTTCTCTTTGATGTCCTGATTCCATTCTATTGTTAAACGATTGCCGGTAGGATTGGGGTAAATAGAAATTCCCAACGACTTATTCCATACCATTACTTCGTTTTCTGGCACTCCGGTGAATCCGTCAAAACTGAGTTTGTCAACAACCATAGTGGAAGCACCATAGGCAAGTATGTTAAAGGTTCGCATGAATATTTGAGCGGTATCAGGAATCACATTATTTACGGTATAGTTAATCGGAATAGTAAAAGGAGTAAATGAAGTAACGCTGTCAGATTGGGTTAAACGTCCGTTCCCGATAATTTGCCCTTGTGACATTACCTGCACGTCTATCAGCATCGTATCGTTGTTCTGTGGGAACCATTTATAATATCCATTTAAAGTTTGGTAACGCACTTGAATAGGTGTACCTCCTGACTTTGAAAATAAATCATCACTAATATTACTAAGCTCTCCGCCCAACCATTGCCCGCCTACATTTACGTTTTGAATTTCTGCGGCAAAATCACTTGGCGGATAATAGATTGCTTGTGAAACCATAGGAGCAGGGATAATGGCTGGATCGGTAGAGAGCTGATGTTTCATATAATTCCAATTATCTAAAGAGTAATTAGAGAAGATATGCCAACTTTCAAAATCACCATTAAAAATTGTTTGTGTGGCGGGCACCGGTGAAATGTCATCTATTATCATGTAATCATCCGGATGTGGTATGGTGTGATCTATAGAACCGCAACCAAAAATAAT
This sequence comes from uncultured Chitinophaga sp., assembly GCA_964597415.1. GTDB lineage: Bacteria > Bacteroidota > Bacteroidia > Chitinophagales > LD1 > Bog-950. The sequence continues at coordinate 123 of CAZQYO010000316.1, read as the reverse complement.
GAGCATTGAATCAGGAGTAAGTCCGGAATTATATGTGACAGGGAATGACAGCCGCTTAAACGTACCTCCGGAATTACCGCTAATGGGGTGAAACGCTGTGCAAATGTCATTGTAGTTATTATC
>CAZQYO010000315.1:0-3459 GCA_964597415.1 uncultured Chitinophaga sp. | reverse complement strand
TTTATAGATGGCGATGGAGAGCAAACCCGTGATTTTACATTTGTAGAAAATGCCGTGCAGGCAAATGTACTGGCCATGCTCACCGAAAATGCAGCGGCTGCTGCCAACGTGTATAACATCGCTGTGGGACAAAATTTCTCTGTCAATCAGCTATACCAAAACATTCAGCACTTATTAAATAGCGACCACTTACCTACCTATCGCGAATCGCGTAAAGGCGATGTGAGAAATTCATTGGCCGATATCACCCGCGCTAACACTTTATTGCGCTACCATCCTCAATTTGATTTTGAAAAGGGACTGGCCATCACCGTCAGTTACTTCACCCAAATTTACTCCTGAGCCTTTCATCACAAACGCGGCATTACACTGTCCACGCTTTTGTTTCCTCCCCTTATTTCTGCTGCAATAATTTCAAATACTTGGTGCCCTACTGCGGTCAGTTTGGGCACATCACCTTCCCACGATTAACGACAGAACCGCTTATTTACCTTATGCTAACTAAACTAAGGCACAAGTACGTTAAGCAAAAGCTATGTTACATTGCGTCAGGCGGGGAACAGATATTCTTTTCACTATCTTAGACACATAAAAGTTGACAAAGCATTACTAATAAAACGGACAAACGATAATCAGATTACCATCACGGTTTCATCATCGGTTGACAGCTTCGGGCTACAACGTCTGATTGACTATGTAAAATATCTTGAAGCTACTTCTATGAGCAAAGCAAAACAGTCGGATATTGATAAACTTGCGGACGAGGTAAACGCTACTTGGTGGACTAAAAACCGTAAACGTTTTATCAAGTGAAAATTATCGTTGATGCAAATATTGTTTTCCGCGGCATACTTAGCTCCAATGGGAAAATTGGGGACTTACTTATTAATTCTCAAGAATATTTTGACTTTATCGCACCAGATTTTTTACGAAGTGAGATTTACAAACATTATTCCGACTAATTAAAATATCAGGAATGACTCTTGAGCAGGTTAAAAAGGCTGAATTTCAAATTTGTAAGGACATCACCTTAATTTCAGAAGAGCAAATCAAAGAATCAACTTGGCTTGCAGCGGAGAAACTGGTGGCAGATATTGACCCTAAAGACACTCACTATATTGCTTACTCAAAACATTTTAGATGTAAAATTTGGAGTGGCGACAAGCAACTTATCAAAGGGCTTTCGAAAAAGAGGTTCGCCAATTTCATATCAACAGAGGAACTATATTCCTTACGACAACGACAACGGATGAATTGATTCTATAAATATCTTCACAAACTTGCTACACTTCGGCTTCACGGAAAATGCAAAACAACCGCCAATCAAGCAGCCCACCACTTGTAAGCATCAAGAGTAACCCTTTCTAAAATAACCTAACGGTTCACGAAGAAGTTTTTCGATAATTCAGAATGGCCCAAACATTCAGCACCAGCGCAATAATTAGAATAGCCACTAAGTGAGTAATGATGTTGTGAAACTCGCTTCCTTTCAAAACAATCATGCGCATCACTTCTACAAAATAAGTAACGGGGATAAAATGGGAAATCATTCTAGCCCAATCGGGCATGCTTTCCACCGGGGTGTACAAGCCGCTCATCAGGTTAAAAATAATGACAAAGAAAAAGGCCACAGACATAGCCTGCTGCTGTGTTTCTGAATACGTGGATACCAACAGCCCGAATCCCAAGACGGATAAAAGATAGGCCGCCAAGTAACCATACAGCAAGGCGATACTTCCCAAAGGCACTATGCCGTACACGAGCCACGAAACCAACATTCCCACCGTAAATACTATAACACCTATGACCCAAAAGGGAATGAGTTTGCCGAGAATAAAATGATATTTTTTGATTGGCGTGACGTTGATTTGCTCAATTGTGCCGATTTCTTTTTCCTTCACAATATTCAGAGCCGCCATATATCCTCCCATCATGGTGACTAAAATCACGAGAATACCCGGCACCATAAAAAAGTTATAATTCATCAAGGGATTATACCAGTTGCTCGATGTAATTTCTATGGTTGCCAGTGGGCTAAAGCGGTTTACGGGAATCCATTCCATCCGCACCTCGCTGTTAAAGTTGCGAATAATGCTGCCTAAATACACACTGCCGAGATTAGCTCTGGTGCCATTAATAGCGTTGGCCGCAACAAACAATTTTTGCTCACTTTCGCGAATAAGATTTCGTTCAAAACCTTCCGGAATTTCAAGAATCAAATCTGCGCGATCTTTTTCTACCAGTTTCATAGCACTTTGATAGGAATCGCAAAAGCCGGTCAATTGAAAATAGCCCGAAGAAGTAATCTTTGAAACCAATTTTTGAGAATAAGGAGAATGGTCGTGATCTACTACGGCTAAGGAAATATTTTTGATGGCATAATCTGCCGCTAAGGGCAGAATGAGCAATTGAAGAATCGGCACTACAAATATCATTGGGAGGATAGACTTATTCCGAAATATCTGTCGAAACTCTTTCCGCAATAAAAATTTTAGAGTTCTCATGCCAGTCTGATTTTAAAGCTCTTAATACTCACTCCCATAAAAAAGATCATCATGCCAAACAGAATCAAGGTTTCCTTCCATATCTGTGCAATGCCCAAGCCTTTTATCATCACTGATTTTACAATGATGTAATACCATCGGGAGGGAACTATGTGCGATATGGCTTGTAGTGGCCATGGCATATTTTCGATGGGGAACAGAAAGCCGGTAAACAAAAGTGTGGGTAACATCATTCCCATCAGCGACATCATCATAGCCGCCTGTTGCGAATCGGTTTTGGTGCTGATAAGCAAACCCACCGAAAGACAGGTGAGAATAAAGAGTGTGCTTTCCGCATACAAGAGCAGGATGCTTCCGTTGATGGGGAGATCTAACAGAAATACACTTAACAGGAGTATGGTAGTCAGGTTAACCAACGATAAAAAAAGATAGGGCACGGCCTTGGAGATAACCACAAGGATAGGTTTGAAGGGAGATACTAAAAGTATTTCCATAGTGCCAAGTTCTTTTTCGCGCACAATAGAAACAGCCGTCATCATCACGCACACTAACATCATGACCAACGACATTACTCCGGGCACAAAGTTGGTAGCCCCTTTCAACTGGGGGTTGTATAACATTCTGAATTCAGGAATTATTCTATACGGTATTTGCTGCGTCTTCATCAGATCCATTTGATAGTCATTTACAATGGACGAAACATAATTGGTGAGTGCGGTGGCAGTATTGGGGTCACTGGCATCGGCCAAAATCTGAATTTGTGCATGATTCAAATGAACGAGATCATTGTTGAACTGATCAGGAAAAACCACGGCCAGTTTAATATACCCACTGCGAAATGCTTCTTCAATTTGCTCGTGGCTCATCAGGCTTTCTTGAATATCGAAGTAAGCACTCGCCTTGATTTTATTAATAATCTCTGTCGATGCGTTGTGATGCGCGTAATCGGCAATTA
>CAZQYO010000314.1:0-3461 GCA_964597415.1 uncultured Chitinophaga sp. | reverse complement strand
GCCCTATACCTAAAGAGATAATGGTAGAAGAGTGCCATCCGGTTTTACCATACAGGCGATCAAAATAACCAGAAGAAGGGATATTCCCTGAGGATTCGCTCGGCAGATCAATGCCGGTTTTTACCCCCAGCCCAAAGGAGTTACAATACCGCGACCATTTGTTGTAGATATCGTGTATGTCGCTGTAATTTTTGTTCTCAATAATATTTCGGAAGGTTTGCCAGAAATAAGAATTACAAGATTGCTCAAGGGCGTATTGAATATTGGGTGGTGAGGGGTGGCGGTGAGAACAATGAAGTGTTAAGCCCGCAAAGAGATAAACTCCGGTGCAGGTCACAAAGTAATCTACCGGTTGTACTTTTTCGGTTAGCGCAATTAAACCCACTACCGGCTTAAACGCAGAACCCGGGGGATAGGTGGCTAAAGTCGGTCGGGAATAAAGAGGTAGCAGGGTATCTTTCAGTAACTTCATGAAATTTTCCCCGCGTGAAGCCCCACATAAAAGATTAGGATCATAACCCGGGCTGCTGACCATCGCCAAAACTTCTCCGGTGTTAGGCTCTATGGCTACAATGCTTCCTTTCTTATTCTGCATTAATTTCTCCCCGTATTCCTGTAGTTTAATGTCGAGTGTGGTGATCACATTGTCTCCCGCTTTGGCGAGGGTATCAAATTCGCCATTCCCAAAACTTCCCATCTCACGGTTATGTACATCTACATACACATACTTTTTCCCTCGCATGCCACCTAACTGCTTTTCATACACTTTTTCGATGCCGCTTTTGCCTACATAATCACCGGGCTTGTAATAACCATCTGATTTGTCAATGGCTTTATCATCTACTTCCCCAATATCGCCTAAGATAGTAGCAGCTACTTTATGAGGATATTTTCGGATCGTTCTTACCTGACCGTAAAATCCGGGGAAGAGATATAAGTATTCCTGTAATCTGGAATAGTCTTTTAAAGATAATTGCTTCGCAAAAACATTCGGCTTGTATGAAGAGTAACCCCGCTGCTGTTTCATTTCTTCAAAGCGATGCAGAAAATCTTCCTTCGTCATTCCAAGCAGTTCGCACAGTCTAAGAGTATCGGCATTTTTTGCTTGTCTGGGAATTACCATCAAATCGTAAATAGCTTCGTTGTAAACAATCAGTTCTCCTTTGCGATCGTACACTAACCCTCGTGTTGGATACATGTCTAATTCTTTGATGGCATTGTTTTTAGCCAAGGCATCATATTTTCGATCTATCACCTGCAAGTAGAAAAGCCGTAACAGGAAAATAAAGGCAAATACAACAATGATGATTTGTATAATACGGTAACGGTCCTTAAATAAATCTTTACTACTCACGATGAAATGGGATTGAAGCGACTATACAAATCTGCGCTTCTTACGGGCAGAAAACAAGAAAAGAAAAATAAGCATAAAAGCAACGGACATTAAAGTACTGAGTACAATCTTAATTAGCAATAAAAAGAAGTTAAAAAAAGTAGCCGCTTCCAACAGAAAGTAAAAGGTGAGGTAAAGCAGCATGGTTATACCAGTGTAAAAGATAAACCACATTACGCCTTGCGAATTTATGTTAGGGCTGATTTCGAATTCGGTTCCTTTAGGAGTGATGATAGAAATAAGAAGCGGACGCAGATAGCCTACCGCCAGGCAGGCAGCCGCATGCATACCGGTAGATCCCAGAAAAATATCTAATGTAAGTCCGGCTAATAGCCCGATAATCATGAGCAACCAACGGGGTGTTTCAAAAGGCAACAACAGAATAAACAGTGGGAATACATAGGGATTTACAAACGAACTGAAGTTCATGTTACTGATGACCAGTACTTGCGCCAGCAACAACAATATGAAACGAAGAAGATTAACGGGTATCTGGTTAATCATTGTTAGTAGTTTTAGTCAAACTATCCAGTTGCTGAAGTTCCTGCTTTCTTAGATTTTTTGCCACATACACATAACTGATATTTCCGAAGTCGGTTGATAACGACACCGTTACTTCTAAGAATGTTTTGTCAGGGTATGATTTTACTTTTTTTACAACACCTATCATTACATTTCGAGGAAACATTTGCGAATAACCAGAGGTAACTACAGTATCTCCTTCTTTCACCGGAACGTGCTTAGGAATTTCTTCTAAGACAGCGGTAGTGGAATTTATACCGTTCCAATGCAGATTACCAAAGTATTCATTCTTTTTAAAACGAGCACTTACCTTAAAGTCCTTGCTGAGTACGCTCATCACGGCAGCATAATCATCGGTGACATCAATCACCTGACCCACGATACCGTTGGGTGCAATCACTCCCATCTGCGGAGTAATTCCGTGTCGCCTTCCCTTGTCTAAGTAGATCAGGTTAGTGGATCGGTTCACCGAGTTGCGTATGACTCTCGCGGTGATATAGGTATAGGTTTGCACATATCTTTTAGAAGAGTCCCGTATCATTCCCGAATCTACCCGATTGTCGAATTTCGATTCGAGTAATTGAGCACGGAGAGAAGCGTTTTCCACTACTAAACTATCGCTGTAACGTTTTAGATAAAAATAATCTGCACCGCCTTGATATATATCGTACACCTTTCCGCTTATACCATTCGCTACGCTTATATACGCGGCTCTCTGATATTTCCCATTTCGATAGATCAGAAAAAAGCAAAAGGCTTCAAGCACAACAAACAGAATGAAAAGATGATAGCGAATGAAAAAACGAAGGAGGTTATACACTTTTTGCAGTTAATGGTTAACCGCTGCCGGTTACAAGAAACCTTCTGATCACGGGCAGCAAAAGCGATAAGAGCATGACTCCTTATCGCAGCATTAATTTATTCGTCCATCAGGAAAGTAAATCGGTCAATATTTTTCAACGCAATACCGGTACCTCTCACTACTGCCCGCAATGGGTCTTCAGCCACCCGCACCGGCAGTTTGGTTTTTTGGCTGATGCGCTTATCTAACCCTCGTAATAAAGCACCGCCTCCGGTAAGATATAGTCCGGTTTTGAAAATATCGGCTGCCAGTTCCGGAGGGGTGGTTTCCAAAGCTTTCAAAATGGCCTCTTCTATTTTCGAGATGGATTTGTCAATTGCGTGGGCAATTTCAGAGTAGGAAACAATGATTTGCTTAGGAATACCGGTCATCAGGTCGCGCCCGTTTACTGCAAAATCGTCAGGAGGAGCTTCGAGATCGGTAAGCGCAGACCCCACATGAATTTTAATCATCTCGGCTGTTCTTTCGCCAATCAACATGTTGTGCTGCCTGCGCATATAGTCCACAATGTCTAAGGTAAATTCATCTCCGGCTACTCGAATGGATTGATCACATACAATTCCGGAAAGGGCAATTACTGCAATTTCGGTAGTTCCGCCACCTATATCAATAATCATGTTGCCGTTAGGTTCTTCTACATCAATTCCTATTCCGATGGCTGCGGCCATTGGCTCGTGAATCATT
>CAZQYO010000313.1:0-3464 GCA_964597415.1 uncultured Chitinophaga sp. | reverse complement strand
TTATGACAGTAAGTATTTCAACTTTGCCTCCACAAATACAGCAAAGATATAATGCTAAACTTTTGTCTACTCCAGAAAGAAACCTTGTACACATGTTGTTTGCAAGCCCTGTTGAGCTTCCAGATAATCAAGGTTTTATTGATAGACAATCAAGATATGATAGATTGGATTTGTTCCCGGTGCCTTTGGATGACCAAAACGTGAACCCCCCCGCTCAGGCGCTATCCCGCGTCGATGTGGATACTTGCAGTCCACATATTAGTGATAACTATGCTGTAGCAGCATAATTGTGCAGGGTCCGTGTTTATGCAACATATATTGTGTTGACTAGACAAGTGACCATCACTAACGAGGATAGAATTGTGTCCTCGATAAACCTACTCTGATTGACATGGAAGCCCTAACGAGAAAGCCGAGGGTGACATGGCGGAAGGTTTTAAAAGTTTGTGTGTATTAATAGAGGATAAAAGTTTATGACACTCACAGCGAATATTATATTGTTCAGGAATAAGTTTTGGCCTAATAATTCCCTTTGTAGGAATAGTATAGGTTTTTCTCATTCTCAACATAATTTCGCAATGTTGTTTTTTTATTCTCAAATAAGGGGAAAGACGAGGAAGCAATTTATCCAAGCATTCACCAGTTACATTAGCTTCATAAACTGTTCGGCGATTAAGATGCTGTCTTTTTTTAGACACAGCTTTTTCCCAATAATTTATTCCAAGAAATTCATTGAGCCATTTCATAATAGATTCGTCAACCGAAGCAAATTTAAGAATAGTTCTATGAACCACAGGATAATCACCAGTTTTAGCTTTAACGGTATCGATGTAAAAACATCCGTCGCCATCAATGTAACCAGCAAGATAAGCAAAATTAAGTTCTTCCATAATCACTCCTTTACTACAGTCTACAACAACGTAGAATATATTACCACCGTAAACGACTTAGCGAGTAGGATTCGAAAGAATATGCGAAAGTCTGATCTCATAGGAAACTATGAGAGGAAAATCCGAAGAGGTTTTCCCGCCTGTAGTTTTATAGGTCAAAAAAGTAACAGAATGCCAGTTCTCAACAGCGCAGCAGCGCGTTTGGGACAGGCCCTTGACAAACTAGGGGCCTTTAAATCTTACCTGATCGAGGTGGAACTCCTAACTATGGCAGCATAGAAGGACAACACTGCGGAACCTGAAAAGGACCGTAAGAGAACAAGCGGTAGGACATTCGAGAGAATGATGCGATGTTCCGAACTTCATGGAGACATGAAGAAGCATGCAGAAATGATATGCTCGCCTAGAAATAGGTCATAAAAGTAACAGAATGTAGAGAGACACAAGACGTTCTCGTAAGAGATAGTCTTGAATCCACAGCGTCCATAATCAATTGCGTTGGCGGTCTAAATGGCGATCTTCCAACCGAAATGACTGTGAGCGATGTTGATGATGTAGTAACTATTCTTCAGAACAACTCTGCAGAATACATTACAAATATCGTAGAAGCCGACCTTAAATTCGGTACTGCACCTATTGGTGATGCCTACGGATGTATGTTAACAACAAGAATGATCCCAGTGTTAAACAACATGACAGGGTTTATTCGTAAGTTTCAATATCCTAGGATTGAGCAAACATTATCCACCGAATGGGGTGGCGTTAATAACGTTAGATACTTTGTTTCCGAACAAGGTAGCGTAACGCCTAATGCTTCTCTGTTAGGTAATGATGTGGCTAACTGCTTTGTAGCGGCTAAAGAAAGCTATAAGGTCGTTAAAATGCTTGACGACCCTAAACTTCTTCTAATTGACTTAGAACCCTACGTTATGCTTAATGTGGCATAATATGGAAATAAGGCGGAAGATGTTGAGAAAATAAAGTGGATGTAATAATATCGTGTGGCAAAACCTAAAGGATCCACATGAGAATTTGCAAAAGATGTAAAAAAGAAAAAAATGATAATGAATTTGGCAACCTTAAATGCAGTAAAGACGGCATCAATCCAAGATGCAAACAATGTTGTTGTGATAGCGTTAAGAGATCTAAAAAATCACCTGAGGCTATTGCTAACAAAAAACTGTATGTTGCTGAATGGCAAAAAAGAAATCGTGAAAAAAGATTACAGCAATCAAGAAATTGGTATGCGAGAAATCTTTGTAAAGCTAGAAAAATGTCTTTGGAATCAACTAAAAGATATTTGCAAACTGAAAAAGGAAGATCTAAAGCAAAAGAACGAAGTAAAAAATGGGATAATAACAATATTGTTAAAAGGAGGGTTCATGATAAAACCATGTACGCTGTCAAAACAAATAAACTTATTAGACCGAATATTTGTTCTAAATGTTTTAAAATTTGTATCCCTCATGCTCATCATGAAGATTATAATAAACCCTATGATGTTATTTGGCTTTGTTCCTATTGTCATTTTAAGTTACACCACCACCATAAACATCACCGTGAACGACTTAACGAAGAAGCTCCGAAAGGAGATGCGAAAGTCTCAACTCCCGACGAAAGCGGGAGAGGGATCTCCGAAGTGGGAACCCCGCCAATTTTATAATTGGTCAGTAAACCATGCTGGTTGAAAGTAAGAGAATTGTGGCAGGCCGGAGGCAAGGCTAGATTTATCTATTTGCCCCCTGGATAAACTATTATGTCCAGGTTAAATTCCTTCTGATTGAGGTGAAAATCCTAACTACATTGTAGAAGGATAACACTGCGCAAGCCGAGGTATTACCTCATGCAGCGTAAGAGAGCAAGCGAAGGAACTCCGAAAGGAGATGCGGTGCGCCGAACTTCATAGAGATATGAAGAGGTATACAGAAATGATATACCCGCTCGAAAGAGTAGTAACAAATATTTGATAATAACGACCCTTGCATAAAGAGTGTGCAAGTAAAACCCGATTTGATTGACTTGGAAGCCTACAGCGTAAGCCATGGCGACAAGGCGCAAGCAGCGTAAGCGTGCAGCGTGAGAGCAGTAAGCAATTGGGATCCTTCGGGATATGCGGTACTCCGATCCACACAACGAAAGGTGTGGAGGTAAGCTGAGAAGACTTACCCGTTTTTAGCCTGCTGGACGTAACAAACCTCGCTCCGGCATACAGCGGGCTGTTCGTTTAACGTATGGGACGAACTAAAACTAGAGATAATTGACTTGGAAACCTTCACTAAGGCATCTTAGAAAGGCAATAAGGGGCAAGCAATGAAACAGCAAATATATTATTTTATATCCTGCTGTATATCGTGTGCAGCCTGAACGACCAAACTCTCTGGACGTATAAAAATACGTATGTGATGGCCTGAACATTATGGAAACATAGTGAGGAGAGGCGAAATACTCTCCCGCCTAGAAATAGGTAAAATAGCTACCCGGCTATAGTAACAAATTGCTACCAAGGGTCTTGCATTAACTTGTAGTGCAAGTAAAACCGTCAGTAATTGACTTGGAATCCTAAGGCAAGTGCTA
>CAZQYO010000312.1:0-3465 GCA_964597415.1 uncultured Chitinophaga sp. | reverse complement strand
GTGGCTTTTTGTTACTCCATTCCCCATTCAATGGTTGTTGGGGCCGCCTTTTTGAGTCCCGGTTGTTTTTCTCTAAACAGCAGTAAAAAGGGAATCGAAATCAAAAAGAAAACGCCCAAATCGAAGAATATATCTCTGTAGGTAAGCATGATGGCTTGCCGGGAAATTTCTCCCGATATGGTTTGATAACTATTGTGTAAGGCACTTTGGGCATCGTAGCCTTTACTCATAAAGAAATTTTTGAGGGCATTAATTCGCTGTTGAGCTATGGGAGAGGTGTCGGTGATGTTTTCGGTGAGGTCAGAGTAATGTCTGGCAGAGCCGATGCTTACAAAAGCGGTGATCAAAGCGATACCGATAGAGCCGCCCATTTGCCGAACCATGTTGCTGAGAGCGGTTCCCTGCGGAATTTCTTTTCCTGCCAAATCGGCCAGCGAAATAGTAGTGAGCGGAATAAATATAAGCCCCATGGCAAAGCCCCGAACAATTAAGGGCCATAGAAAATCATGCCCTCCGGCTGAGGTGTTTAGTTGCGACATGTCGAGAGAGAAGAGAAAGAATAAGAACAATCCCACTCCGGCATAGGCGGCCGGGTGCACCCAATTACGCTTCATCATTAAACCCACTACGGGCATCATAAAAGCGGTGGCCAAACTTCCGGGAAGCATTAATAAGCCGGTTTGAAGTGCGGTAAGACCCAAGAGGTTCTGACAGAAAATGGGAACTAAAAGAGTGGTTCCGTACAGTCCGAAACCGAGTACAAAGTTGAATAGGGTGCCCATTGTAAACGAGCGAATGGAGAAGAGCCGTAGGTTAACTATGGGGTCTTTTACCCGCATCTCCCACCACACAAACAGCACCGAGGTAATCACGGCTGTAACGGTAAGTGCAGTAATGTAGCGGGTTTGGAACCAGTCTTCCGACTGGCCTTTTTCGAGCACTACTTGTAAAGCACCAATGGCGGCTACTAATAGGCCAAAGGCAAACCAGTCCATTTTTCCGGCTGTCATTTTATCGTCAGGTTCTTTTACAAATGTGAGAGTGAGAAAAGTGGCGAGAATGCCAAACGGAACATTGATAAAGAAAATCCATTGCCAGGCCATGTTGTCGGTAATGTAGCCTCCGAGCGTAGGCCCGATAGCCGGCCCGATGATAACTCCCATGCCGTAAATGGCATTGGCTAATCCCAGTTCTTCTTTGGGAAAAGTTTCTACTAATATGGCTTGAGCGGTAGCTAACAAACCTCCCCCGCCAAGTCCCTGAATGATTCGGAAAATCACTAACTCCCATACATTGTGCGAAAGACCGCAAAATACTGAGGCCACTGTAAAAAGGATGATAGAACCGGCAAAGTAATACTTGCGTCCAAACTTGGCACTCATCCACCCCGAAAGCGTAATCATAATCACATTTGAAACAGCATAGCCGGTAATCACCCACCCTATTTCTTCAAAGGTAGCACCGAGGTTCCCCATCATATCGGTGAGGGCTACGTTCACTATGGAGGTATCAATCAACTGCAACATGGCTGCGGAGACCACCGTGAAGATGACTATGATTTTATCGGGAGTAAACTTTGCCATATCGAGTTAAGAGTGAACGATTATTCATTTTTTATTGGCGAATACTTAGCCTTTGATGCCATCCCAACAAAGCTCAAACAACAATTTTATCATATCGGGCTTCAATGGTTTGCGGTTGTAATGACTGTATCGAACCACATTATTAATGGCCCCCACTATATGCGTAAGCAATAAAATGGTATCGGCATCTTTAATCCAATGTTCTTTTTTGCCGCGTTCCATCAACTCAAAAAGCGGTTGAATTAATTGCTTTGAAACTTGTTTTAAGTTTTCAGTAATAAACGGGGAATGGTTGCACTGTTCTAAAAAGATGGCTTCATTAAAATGTTGTAAGCGGTGACGAAGCAGGTTCATCCATATTTTTTTAAAACCTGTTTTAAACGGCTCTTCTTCTTTATACCCTTTAAAGTAAATGGCTACTGCGGACCGCCTGCACTGCGAAAAGAGCGCATTCAGCAAGTCCTCCTTATTTTTAAAGTAGATATATAAGGTGCCGGTAGCCATCTTAGCTTCGCTCGCTATTTCGCTCATGGTAATACCGGCTAACCCATTGGCCTCTACTAATTTTAAAGTGGCTTGAAAAATCTGCTGGATTTTTCTTTCGTCTTTTGGTTTCACCGCGCGAACATAAGTGAATATCTATTCACTAAAAAACCAAAGATTTATTTTTTTCTCTGCCCGTCCCATGCAAAGCGGGACATCTTATATTTGCACCCCGTGATAAAAATAGGCCACATAGAACTGCCCGACCTGCCGCTGTTGCTTGCCCCCATGGAGGATGTGAGCGATCCGCCCTTTCGGCATTTGTGTAAGACGCACGGAGCCGATATGCTTTACACAGAATTTATCAGTGCAGACGGGCTTATCCGCGATGCACAAAAAAGTGTCAAGAAGTTAGACATCATGGAAGATGAACGACCGGTGGGGATTCAGATTTTTGGCGGAGAAGAAGAGGCGATGATGCGAAGTGCTGAAATTGTAGAGGCCGCCCGACCTGATTTGTTGGATATCAATTACGGCTGTCCGGTAAAAAATGTGGTATGCCGCAATGCCGGCTCCGGTATTCTTCGCGACATTGATAAAATGGTGCGATTAACCGAAGCGGTGGTAAAATCTACGAAGCTGCCGGTTACGGTGAAAACCCGGCTCGGTTGGGATGATCACTCCATACGCATAGTAGAGGTGGCCGAGCGCTTGCAGGATGTAGGCATTCAGGCTATTTCGATTCACTGCCGCACGCGCAGCCAAATGTATAAGGGCACCGCCCGATGGGAATGGATATCGAAGGTGAAAGAAAATACCCGCTTATCCATCCCGGTATTTGGCAATGGCGATGTGGACACTCCTGAAAAAGCAGTAGAAATGGTGAAGCGATACGGGGCAGATGGAGTGATGATTGGGCGAGCCGCCATTGGCCACCCTTTTATTTTTAGGGAGATAAAGCATTACATAACCACCGGTGAACATTTAGAACCTCCCACACTTGCGGAAAGATTAGCCGCCTGTAAAATACATTTAGAAAAGAGCATTGCGTGGAAAGGGGAGAAGCTTGGTATTTTAGAAATGCGAAGGCATTACGGGCCTTACTTTTCCGGATTCCCCAATATTCGCGCGTATCGTTCCCGCTTGGTGACTACCGAAAACCTTTGGGAACTTTTCTCCATACTTCAGGAAATTGAAGAGCATTACAGCAAAGAAGAGAACTTGATCTATAGCACGGCACAAAAGCCGGTTTATGGGGGTATGGATGCCTGACGAATAATCCGATTACTCTTATCGAATCGTTACTTCTAACAATTTTACTTCGCGGGTCACCTCTCCGTAATCTACTAAGCGATCTTCTTGAAAAAGAATTTTGTCGTCACCGTTCCAGTATAAGTTA